>DASWCI010000112.1:0-6977 GCA_036390195.1 Gemmatimonadaceae bacterium | reverse complement strand
CGGCGTTCCGCGTGGCGGAGAGGGTTTGATCTCTTCCGTGCTCGGTACTATTGGCGGGAGCCCGGCGGCTTTCAGGGTGCCGTTGATTGCCGGCAGCGTAAGCAGCGCGCCGCGCATTGCTGACAGCTGTCGATCCAGCTGTGAGGAAAGCTCGTTGAAGACAGTGTAGGACTGGCTGGTCGGCTTGGCATCAGTGCCGCCAACGACACCCGCGAGCGCAGCGATCTTGTTGTCCAATTTGATCGGGTAGTTGAGTGGATCCTGACTCGACTGATTCCTGACCTGATAAATCTCACCTTCGATCGCGGACAACTTGCTCGAAAGATCATCGGCGACGCGCGAAAACGCAGCATTCCTCTCGCCAGTCATTTTCTTGGCGCGGTCGGCAAGCTGTGCCTTCACGTTGCGAATCGTTTTCACCGCATCGTTTGCCTGGCTCGTCTTGTCGCGAATACGCATCAGGAAATCGAACTGCTCTTTGAGGTCGGCGTCGGTCGCACTGCTGCGCGGATCTTTGACGACTGTAACCGACTGGGTGTAATGCTCACCACCTACGTTGAGGCGGACGGTGTAAGTACCGGGAAGGACGACGGGACCCGAAACGCTGCCGGCCCAGAAAATCATGTTCTCGAACACCGATGCGTCCGCATAGCGCAGATTCCACGCGAACATGTTGAGCCCGGCTTTGTTGGCGACCCTCGGCGGAGGTGGCCTGCGAAAAGGCCCTTCTTCTCCGGGCGTCGTCTCTTCGCTTCTCGCTTCAGCACGCAGGGTCGTATCGGGAGTCGCGCCCGCCCGCCGCAAGCTGTCGTTGCGCGCGGCACGGATGCTGTCGGCGCGAATTGAATCTGCCGCAACGGTCGGGTCCTGCTGGCTGGTGAAGCTGCGAATGACTTTTCCCTGCGAGTCTAGAAAATCCATCGTCACCAGCTGGCGCGGCTGCGCGAGCCAGTAGTAAAGGACTGCGCCTGAAGGAGGATTGGCGCCAGTAGGGTGTCCGCCCGCCGCGCCGTTTCCTCCTCCGCCGCCAAATCCCGCGCGATAAACCTTGCGCGGTTTAAAGAGATACGCGGGTGTCCTCGGTACTTGTGGATTGAGTTGGCGGAGCGCTGACAGATCGTCGAGAATCCAGAAAGACCGCCCGTGCGTCGCAGCAATCAGGTCGCCTTCTTTCACTGCAAGATCATGAATGGGGACGATCGGCAGATTTCGACGCAGAGACTGCCAGCTGCCGCCATCGTTGAACGACACCCACACTCCTCTTTCCGTTCCAGCGTAGAGTAGTCCCGCACGCTCCGGGTCCTCGCGGAGAACGCGAGTGAACTCGTTTGTAGGAATCCCGGTGGTGATCAGCGTCCATGTCGCGCCGTAGTCGTTCGTCCTGTACAGATAGGGCTTCATATCGTCCAGCTGATACCGATTGGCAGCGAGATAGGCCGTTCCAGTCGCGAAATTCGATGGCTCGATCATCGAGATGCGCGCCCACTCCGGGAGCCCCGCCGGTGTGACGTTTTTCCAGGTCTTGCCGCCGTCGCGAGTGATATGAACGAGCCCATCGTCCGAGCCAGCCCAAACAACTCCTGCAGTGCGCGGCGACTCGGCGATCGTGAAAACAGTGCCGTAGTACTCGACAGATGTCTGATCTTTGGTGATCGGACCGCCGGAAGAGCCAAGTGTGCGCGGGTCGTGTCTGGTGAGATCGGGACTGATAGCCTTGAACGTCTGACCTTCGTCGTCAGTCTGAAAAATCACGCTGCTGCCAATGTACATTCGCGACGGATTGTGCGGCGAGATCACGATGGGGAACGTCCACTGGAATCGATACTTTGCATCTGCGGCATCGTGGCCCATTGGATTGTTCGGCCACGGGTTGACGTCGCGCTCGAAGCCGGTCTTGATGTCTTTCCTGGTGAGATAGCCGCCGTACGATCCGGCGAACACGATGTCGGGGGTATCAGGTCGCACCGCGATGTAGCCGCTCTCACCACCGCCGACATCGTACCAGTCTCTGATGTCGATTCCTCCGCTCTTCCGACTTGGACCGCACAGTGTCGAGTTATCCTGTTGGGCGCCGCACACTCGATAGGGAAAGTGAGTCGTCGTGATGACGTGGTAGAATTGCGCTGTCGCCTGATCCTGCTCCGTCCACGATCGTCCACCATTAAACGAGACATTGGCGCCGCCGTCGTTGCTCTCGATCATGCGCTGCGCGTCGTTGAGAGCAATCCAGAGATCGTGGTTATCGCCGTGCGGAACCTGTATACTCCGAAAAGTTTTCCCGTTGTCGGTTGACCGGTACATCCCGGTGTTCAACACGTAAATCGAATTCTCATCCTTAGGATCCGCGAATATGCGAGTGTAGTACCAGGCGCGCTGGCGAAGTCTCCGATCGCTGTTCGTGCGCATCCACGTGGCGCCGCCGTCGGTCGACCGGAACACTCCTCCAGAATCGGCCTCGACTATCGCCCAGACCTTGTTGGAGTTCGTTGGTGAGACCGCGAGGCCGATATTGCCAATGACGCCCGTCGGCAAACCCGGATTGCGCGTCAGCTCGGACCAGTGTTCACCGCCATCCGTGGATTTGAAAATTCCGCTTCCCGCTCCGCCTGATACCAGCTGCCACGGAGTCCGCCACGCCTGCCAGAACGCCACGTAAATGATTTCCGGGTTATTGGGATCGAGAACGAGATCAGTGATGCCGGTGGAGTCGTTGCGGTAAAGAATCTTTCTCCAGGTCTTTCCGCCGTCCGTCGTCTTGTACACACCGCGCTCGGAGCTCGGACCGAACACATGTCCTTGCGCCCCCACGTAAACGATGTCCGGGTTCGTCGGGTGAACGCGTACGCGCGAGATCTGTCTCGTGTCGGTGAGGCCGACGGAGCTCCACGTTTTGCCGCCGTCGCTGGTGCGCCAGACACCATCGCCATGCGAAACGTTACCGCGAATCGGATACTCGCCGGTGCCGACATAAACAATGTCGGGATTCGACTCGCTGATGCCGATCGCGCCAGTCGTGCCGCCGAAGTATTTGTCGGTAACGGCTGCCCAGCTGATTCCGCCGTCGATCGACTTGAAGACACCGCCGCCAGTCGTTCCGAAATAGTATTCGTTCGGACGCTTGTTCGACCCCGCGACGGCGACTGACCGTCCACCTCGGAATGGGCCAATCTCTCGCCAACGAAGCGCGGCGAACGCGCTGGTGTCGTAGGCCCCCTGTATTGCGGGGACGGTGGGAATTGGGCTCGGTGGACGCGGAAGTGACGGACGCTGCGAAGCGGCGGTCGAAGAAAGTAGCAATGTTGCTGTAAGTACTGCCGCGGCCAAAGCGCAATACGCGCGAGATCTCACGAATCGGTTCTCCAGGCGGGTGGGTTCAGTGGCGGTAGTATGTAGCAGCCGCTCCAACCGCGAGGCAAGTAGCAACGCCCTCGACGCAAGCATCCGAATGTCGCAGCTTTCACGCCGCTATCACGGGACTTGCAGTCTAAGGCAGCAACCCTGAGACGATGGAGGCTTGATGACGCAGGAATCCTTTGAGGAGCAGCAGGAGGATCTCGATCCGCATCGACGTGAAGAGAGGGACGCCGCTGCGCTCGAGAACGCCGGACGCATTCGGCAAAGAGGCGTGCTCCTCACTGGGCGCGAGACGAGCGGCCAGCTCGACGATCTAATGACTGCCATTGAGCGCTTCGAGGCGGCGGTCGAGGCTCGGGGAGGAGATCTTTTCGTGAACACGCCATTCTCGGACCGTCCTGAGAAACCCGAGTTCGTCGTTCCCCAGCGCATTCCCGGTGAGGATCCCGAAGCATACGCGGCGAGAGTCAATGCAGCTGCAGAGCGGTTGGAGAAAGCCGACTTTTAAAGAAAGCCGCCGTTGTGAATAGCGCGACGAGCCGAAGCATTCGCTGGGCGCAGGCGGGGCTTCTGGTGAATGCGCTACTCGTGCTGGTCAAATTCATTGCTGGCATCGTCGGACACGCGAACGCGCTGGTGGCCGATGCCGTTGAATCGTCGGCAGATATTTTCTCTTCGCTGATCGTGTGGATGGGCCTGAGCATCGCTGCCCGACCTGCCGACGAGGATCACCCATACGGTCATGGTAAAGCGGAGCCAATCGCCGCCGCCGTGGTGTCGCTGATGCTGCTCGGCGCCGCGGTGGGAATCTCGATCATGGCGATTCGCGAGATT
This sequence comes from Gemmatimonadaceae bacterium, assembly GCA_036390195.1. Lineage (GTDB taxonomy): Bacteria > Gemmatimonadota > Gemmatimonadetes > Gemmatimonadales > Gemmatimonadaceae > UBA4720. The sequence goes on along the minus strand of DASWCI010000112.1, from coordinate 2,789 downwards.
CTCAATCCGCATCACCTTCCAGCGCCATTCACGCTCTTCGTCGCGGCCGGCGTAATCATCATCAAGGAAATTCTCTATCAGAGAGTGTCGCGCGTCGGCCGAGACGTTGGCAGCACTGTCATCGCTGCCGATGCCTGGCATCACCGCGCGGATGCAACTAGCTCCCTCGCTGCGTTCATTGGAATCAGCATCGCGTTATGGGGCGGTCACGGCTGGGAGGCCGCTGACGACTGGGCGGCCCTCGTCGCCGCGATACTCGTGGCGGTCAACGGCATTCGAACCTTGCGGCCGGCAATTTCTGGACTGATGGACGAGGCACCGGACCGCGCGGTCTGGGACCGTGCGCTGCGCGTGGCTTGCGAGGTGGATGGCGTCCGGAAAGTAGAGAGTCTTAACGTGCGCCGATCCGGGCTTGGCCTCTACATGGACCTTCACGTGCAGGCCGATCCGGCGATCTCACTCGAAGATGCGCACGAGATCGCGGCGAGGGTCAAGTACGCGATTCGCGCCGCGATTCCGAACGTAGTAAACGTGCTCGTTCACATGGAACCATATCGGGAGAGCGGGGAACTGTCAGGGAACGCAGTTTTGAGTCTGCCGCCGATATGAATCGTTGCTACTCTCGCTTCCAATCGCCGCTCTTGCCGCCCCGCTTCGCGGTGAGTCGAACATCGGAAATCTCCATGGTCCGATCGAGCGACTTGGCCATGTCGTAGATGGTAAGGAGAGCGACGGTGACTGCAGTGAGGGCTTCCATCTCTACTCCCGTCCTTCCGTAAGTCGACGCCCACGCAGTCACCCGAATACCGGGGAGCGATTGAACCGGCTCGAGATCAACTCCGACGTCGGTCAAAGCGAGCGGGTGACAAAGCGGAATGAGCTCGGATGTCCGCTTCGCAGCCATGATGCCGGCGATGCGCGCAGCTGCGATCGCATCACCTTTCGACAGCGCACTGTGCTCGATTGCGTTCAGGGTCTCGAGAGTCATTGTTATCGAGCCTGTCGCGTAGGCGACGCGCGAGGTCTCCGATTTTCCTCCCACGTCCACCATCCGGGCACGACCATCTGAATCGAGATGAGTAAGCTCGCTCATCGTAAGGTTCCCGAAAGATCGCGAATAAGCTTCGACGCGATGAGTTGTGGACTCACGTTACTACTGGCATAGGTCTGCGCCTGCAACACTGCGTCCACAGCCTTCGCAGCAGAGGCGGCGGCAGCGGTATCATTCCTGTGCAACGCGTCTCGAGCTCGTTCACCCAGAAGCTCCACCAACGCGTCGAGCGTGTCTGCAAACGTTCCACGCGCGCCCATCGATCCCTGGGCGAGGGCGGCGGTGTGAATCATTGCGGGACGAGCACTCGTCGCGGCATCCACTATTCTACGTGCATTGATTGTCGCTCTCGCATCGGTCTCACCAGACAGGAGTCGTCCCGGCGCGCCTGCTGCGAGCCGGACGCGCTCCGCCGCGGTGGCCTTCGCGTTGTTGTCGAGAGCCTTCTTGACAGTCGGATTCTCGACGAAGGCTCGAACGGCCTTGTCCTGAACGAGCGGCACACGCACCACCGCGACGCGCGACCGAATGGTGGGTAGCAGCGCACCGGGTTCACTCGATGTAAGAATGATTGTCGTGTCCGCCAGTGGCTCCTCCAGCAGCTTGAGAAAAGCATTTGCGGCCATGTCAGCCCCTTCCTGCGGAACCATTCGTTCGGCGTCGCCGATGATGAACACTTTTCGATTCCCCATCGCGGGTGCGATAGCAGCCCGCTGAACGAGGGACCGCACAGTGGCGACATAAATTCCTTCGCTTCCGGATGGCGGCGCATAGAGCCCCTGCGCCGCTGTGCGCTCCGCTGTGGCTTCAGCGTAGTCGTCCCGGACTTGCTCGAGGTCCGGGTCGGAATCTTTGAGCCTTGGACGTGGAAAAACCCAGTGAACATCCGGATGCGTCAGATCAGCGACGTAGCGACAACTCGTGCACAATCCGCACGGAGGGTTCGTCCCCGTACAGAGGAGACGCTGAGCCAGCCAAAGAGCGAGACGCTGCTTGCCGACCCCGCGCGGGCCCTGCAGCAGCAGGCTGGCCGGGAGCGTACCAGCGCTAATGCTTTCGCCGAGGCGCTCGCGAAGCTGTTCGTGTCCGTAAAGGTCGACGATAGGCACGTCGAAATATGATCATCGGGGGCTCGCCGGTCAGGGTGTCTGCGATGTTCGGACGCTGGCACATTTTCTGACCTGAAATTACGGATCGAGCGACACAAATCGGGAAAGGAGATTTCCATGTCCAGCCAGCTCACGGGGCGCAAAGTTGCGTTCCTCGCCACCGACGGCGTCGAACAGGTGGAACTCACCGCGCCCTGGAACGCGCTAAAACAGGCGGGGGCTGACGTCGTGCTCGTCTCCGACAAGCCGGGTGAGATCCAGGCCGTGAACCACGATGCCAACGGAGAAAAGTTTCACGTGGACGTCGAGGTCTCGAAGGTGACGGCCCGGGATTTCGACGCTCTGGTATTGCCTGGTGGAGTTGCCAACCCGGACAAGCTCCGCACAAACAAGGATGCGGTGAAGTTCGTCCGCGAGTTCATGGAGCTGGACAAGCCGGTCGCGGCCATATGTCATGGACCGTGGCTATTGGTCGAAGCCGACGCGGTTCGTGGACGGACGATCACGTCATGGCCGAGTCTGGAGACGGACGTCAAGAACGCCGGAGGAGCGTGGGTCGACAAGCAGGTACAGCTCGATCAGAAGCTTCTCACGAGTCGCAAACCGGACGATTTGCCGGCGTTCTGCGC
>DASWCI010000111.1:0-3329 GCA_036390195.1 Gemmatimonadaceae bacterium | reverse complement strand
CGATTACGTTCTCGTCTCGAAACATTTCCGAGTTCGATCGGCGTCGGTCCCGGTCACTCTGGCATCTGACCACCGACCGGTTGTAGTCGATTTGGTGATTCGGCGTATAGAGCAGCGCGCTAAGCTGGCAACTTCAATAGTGAAGCGGGGAGCGGAGAGCCGATTAGCGTCTTTAGCCGAGAGCGCTGACCGAAAAGCTCCGAGCCAAATAGCTGCAAAGCTCTCCGCTCCCCGCTTCAGTTTTGTAGATGTCAGGAAGCAGTACAGAACTATACCTGTGGATTAATTCTCGCTAAGGAGGCCCTGTGCCGAATCGAAAAGTACGTGACCGTTGCTATCTCAGGAACTGTTCGCTCGCGGCGGCGTTCGCGTTGCTGATGCTGGCGATCGGAGCGCCAACTTCGCTCGCGCAGAACGGCACACTGACCGGCCGCGTGACGGATGCGCGAAGCGGCGTACCGATCACCACTGCGCAAGTTACGATCAGCGGCACTTCGCTGGGCGCGGTCGTCGACGCCGACGGACGCTTCCGGATAGTGAACGTGCCGCCCGGTTCGCACGAGGTAAGGGTGCGAACCCTTGGTTATCAACCCGCGACAGCGACGTTCACGGTCACAGCGGATGCCACCGCAAACGTCAACCTCTCCCTCAACGAGAGTGCGACTGCGCTCAACGCGGTCGTGGTTACCGGAACTGCCGGGGATACGCGACGTCGCGCGATCGGAAACGCCGTCTCGACCGTCAGCGTTTCCGACGTCGTTGGCAAGTCCAATGTCACCAACGTCACTGAAGTACTGCAGTCGAAGGTGCCGGGACTGACGCTGATGCCGGGCTCGGGTGAGGCGGGAACATCGACCAACTATAGACTTCGCGGCGCAGGCTCGCTCTACGCCGGCAACAATCCGACGATCTACGTCGATGGCGTGCGAGTCAACAGCCGCGGCCAGGGTAACTATACGGTCTTCGGCCAGAACACTTCATCGCTCGATGCAATCAATCCAAACGACATCGAGTCAATCGAGGTCATCAAAGGGCCGGCCGCTGCAACACTATACGGGGCCGAGGCAGCAGCCGGTGTAATTCAGATCATAACCAAGAAGGGTCAGCCCGGCCGCATCCGTTGGGATGCGCGGTGGGAGTCGGGACATTCGTGGTGGCCGGAGTCGATGCGACCGATCAACTTCGCGGTGGCGACAGCTGCGCGCATCGCCGACCCCGTCAACTATCCGGGGTTCGTCGGCAAGCAAGTCGGTGACATCGTCTCGCACCGCGTGATGTCGGAATCCGATGCACTGCGAAATGGCGGCATCATGAGATCGAGCCTGTCAGCCAGCGGCGGAGGCGATCGGTACTCCTTCTTCGTTTCGGGCGCGCGCGATAATGAGGAAGGTGTGAATCTCAACAACTATTCGAGACTCGGCTCGCTCCGCGGAAATTTCTCATTCACGCCGTCGACCAAGTTGAGCTTCAACACCAATCTCACCTACGCGCAGAATCACGTCAGACTTCCGCTCAACGACAACATCGCGTTCGGCCTGATCATCAGCTCGTATCTCGCGATTCCCGGACGCCAATATCCGTACCCGGCCGGTCTCAACTATTTCACGATCATTCCCGCGGTGGCGAACACGTACGACAACCAGACTCGCTCCGACCGATTCATCGTCGGCACCAGCGCGGAGTACAAGCCGATTTCATGGTTCAGCAACAGGTTTCGCGTCGGACTCGACATGAACATCGGCCGCGCGGAGCTCTACTTCCCTCCCCAGCCCTCTGGCCTCGATCCATTCAGCGCCCGAGCCAGCTTCGATCTGGTGAATACTAAGGGCTTCATCGCGCAGGGACGGCCGCTCAATCAGGATTTCACGATCAACTACGACGGTACGGTGACGCGTGAGCTGACGAGCAGTCTCGTCTCGAACTCTTCGTTCGGCGTTCAGTTCCTGTCCAACGCCTATCACCGGACGGACGCCTACGGTCAGGACCTCGGAAGCCTCGGCATACGCTCGGTTTCCGCGGCGGCCGTGACCACAGGCGGCGAGCAGGACACGACGCAGAAATCCATCGGCTTCTACGTCCAGCAGCAAGCGGCGTGGCGCGATCGGCTTTTTCTCACCGGTGCGGTGCGCGTCGATAATAATTCCGCATTCGGATCGAAACTGAATCGCGTGTTGTATCCGAAGGCATCTCTGTCATGGGTGATCTCGGAGGAGCCATTCTTCCATCTGCCGGCGGTGGATCAGCTTCGATTGCGAGCCGCGTGGGGACAGGCAGGCAATTCGCCCGGCCCCTTCGACGCGATCCGATCCTACACGACATCCGTGGTGACGGGGGCGACGAGCACATCGTCGGCGCTCCGCTACGCTTCGGTCGGTAATCCGGATCTGCGGCCGGAGCGAGGCTCTGAGGTCGAGCTCGGCTTCGAGAGCGCGCTCGTTGGAGGCCGACTCGGATTGGAAGCGACCTACTACAACAAGAAAACCCGCGACGCGCTGCTACAAGTCGCGGTTCCGCCATCGACCGGATTCGCGGGGACGCAGCTGCAGAATCTCGGCACGATCGCGAACAGCGGTGTCGAGATGGTGCTCAGTGCGACGCCGATGCGCCGCACTCCGCTGACCATCGAATCGATGTTGACGCTGTCCACGAACCACAACAAACTCGTCTCGTTCGGTGTCGCTCGTGCTCCAATCATTTTCGGCGACTACGCTCCGGTCCAGCGCTACCAGGAAGGGTCCCCGCTGGCAGCCTACTGGGCACAGCGTGTTCAGTACGACGCTAATGGGAATCTCGTGAAGAACGCCGCTGGTCAGCCGATTCTGGATCCGAACAGTGTGTACATGGGCCCGTCAGTCCCGACGAAGGAGATGGCATTCTCGAATGATTTCATCGTATTCGAGAAGCTGAGGCTGCACAGCCTGTTCAACTACCAGGGCGGACACTACATGTTCAACGTCAAGGACTGGCGACGCGATCGCGCCGCCCTGTCCTGGGCGACCGTGAATCCACAGGCAAATCCCGACGAAGTACTCGCCCGCGAGTTCGCTGCCGAGAACTGGTACGACATCCAGAAGGCGGATTTCGTGAAGCTGCGGGATCTGTCGCTGAGCTACGATCTCCCGGCGGGGTTCGTCGGACGGTTCGCGGACCACGCCACGCTGATGCTCGCGGGGCACAATCTGAGGATCTGGACCAAGTACGGCGGTGCGGACCCCGAGCTGAATTTCAACGGTGGCTCGTCGACGTTCAATCGAAACGACTCGTGGACGGTTCCCAATCCTCGGCGGTACACCTTCTCAGTGCAGGCGGGCTTCTGATGAATACTCATA
>DASWCI010000110.1:0-2327 GCA_036390195.1 Gemmatimonadaceae bacterium | reverse complement strand
ATGCACGTGTTCGTTAGCAAACTCTCATGAGCGCCGGCGAGAAAACGGCTAAATGCGGTGGTCAGAATGAGGAGATCGCGTACGGTCGCTGGACTCATGAAAGATCGAGCCCTTCGGCAACGAGTTCTCTTGCCGGTAAGGAGGGTTTGCTTTCCGGCGGAGCAGCGACCACATCGGCCACGCTTTTCTGAGCGAGCTTCTTCGCGAAAATCAACTTGTCGTCGCCGGGCTTGTAATACTCTTTGATTTTTCCCACCAGCTCGTAACCCGTCTTCTCGTAAAACTGGATCGTCCCGCCGTACGTCTCCTGCGACGATGTCTCCACCAGCAGCATCTCCCCGCCACGCCTCACAATTTCTTCCTCGGCGAATTTCAATAACTTTTTACCAACTCCGCCGCGATGCTTCGACTTGTCGACCGCGATCCAGTACAAATCATACGTCGACTCCGTGAGTGGCGTCGGACCGAAGCACACATAGCCCAATACCTCCGACGTCGTCTCGTCACGCGCCTCCATGACGTAGGTGAGATATCCACTGTGCTCACCCAGCTCGAGCCACTCGTCGATCAGCTCCAGTGCTGTGCCCACTTCCTCGGCTGTGAAATTTCCCGCGCCCTCGAGAATCCTGAAGACGCCGCCGCGATCGGCCGCCACCATCGGCCTGATGATCCTGTTCATCGACTTGGCCGCTACTTATTGGTGACGTGCAAGCGAGTCCCGCCGTACCGCGTCCCGCTTCCCGCTTGCCGCCTCCCGCTCATATCTGAAGCGGCCTGCCGAGCACGCTCAGGGCGGCTTCCTTCACCGCTTCGCTGAGCGTGGGATGCGAATGTACCGTGATGCCGATGTCCTCCGAAGATCCGCGATACTCGAACGCCTGCACCGCTTCCTGAATCAGCTCCGACACATTCGGCCCGATCATGTGCGCGCCGAGCAGCTCGTCGGTCTCGGCGTCGGCAATGAACTTGACGAAGCCGGCAGTCTCACCCGCCGTGCGCGCGCGAGGGTTGGCGGTGAAGGGAAATTTTCCGGTCTTGTACTTCCGCCCGCTCGCCTTCACTTCGTGTTCAGCGAGTCCGACCGTCGCAATCTCCGGCCAGGTGTACACCACCGACGGCATCGACTTGTAATCCATATGCGACTTCTGCCCCGCGATTACCTCTGTCGCGATGACTCCTTCGTCCTCCGCCTTGTGCGCGAGGAGCTTGCCGCCCACTACATCTCCGATGGCGTACACGTTCGGAAGATTCGTGCGCATCTGCGCGTCGACGATTATCTCTCCTCGTTTGCTAAGCGCAAGGCCCAGCGCATTTGCATCAATGCCGGTTAGCACCGGCTTCCGACCCACGGAAACGAGTACGTAATCTGCTTCGATCTTTTCCGATTTCCCATCCTTCTCGACGTCGACGATTACACGATTCGCATCGATCTTCGCGCCGGTGACTTTCGAGCCAACACGAATCTCGAGCCCCTGCTTCCGGAAAACTTTGTCGGCTTCCTTGATGATCTCTTCGTCGTTCCCGGGGAGAATTGTCGGCATCAGCTCGACTACCGTCACCTTCGCGCCGAGCCTCCGCCATACGGAGCCGAGCTCGAACCCGATCACGCCGCCACCAACGACGAGCAGATGCTTGGGAACTTCGGGAATCTTCAACGCACCGGTGTTCGACAACACGCGCTTTTCGTCGAATTTCAGGAACGGCAATTCGATAGGAGCTGATCCAGTTGCGATGATGACGCTCTTGGAGCGGTAGGATTCCGTTTTTCCATCAGGGCCTGCAACTTCCACGACGTTGCCCTTCTTCAGCGTGCCTCGACCCCTGGCCCAGGTGACCTTGTTCTTGCGGAACAGGTACTCGATTCCCTTGGTGTTCTGGCCGACGACTGTGTCCTTCCGTTTCATCATCGTCGGCAAATCGAGCTTCACGTCGCCGATAGTGACGCCGTGCTCGGCCGCGTGCAGTCGCGCGAACTCGTAGTGCTCCGATGATGTGAGCAGTGCTTTCGATGGAATGCAGCCGACGTTGACGCACGTACCGCCGAGTGTCTTGTCCATCTCGATGCAAACTGTATTGAGGCCCAGCTGGCCGGCACGGATCGCTGCAACGTAACCGCCAGGTCCGCCGCCAATAATGGCTACGTCGCAATCCGGCATTTATTCGATAAGCATCGCGGCCGGATCTTCGATGAGCTCCTTCACGCGTACGAGGAATAGCACTGCCTGCTGGCCATCGACGATGCGGTGGTCGTAGGAGAGCGCGACGTACATCATGGGCCGGATTTTTACTTCTCCGTTCACGGCGACGGGACGGTCCTGCGTTTTGTG
>DASWCI010000109.1:0-4607 GCA_036390195.1 Gemmatimonadaceae bacterium | reverse complement strand
GGCGGACGGCGATGTCGCCACCGTCCTTCGGACATTTCACACCCGTTGGCATCGAGCGAGTGCCGCGACATTTTGGGAAGCGGCTGCACCCCAGAAATTCGCCTGAACGGCCGTGACGGATGACCATCGGCGCCCCGCACTCGTGACAGATCTCGTCGGTCGGCTGCGCCGGTTTGCGATCGCCACGCAAAGGACGCGTGTACTTGCAGTCCTTCGGATGGTTCTCGCAGGCTAGGAATGGACCGAAGAATCCGCCGCGCGGCACGAGCTTACCTCCGCAGTCCGGACATCTCTCGGTCTCGATTGCCGACAAGTCGTGGGCTTCGCCGATCAGCGCCTCGATGTCGGCACTCTTCACCGACTCGGCGAAAGGTCCGTAGAAATCCTTGAGCATTTTCCTCCAGTTCACGTCGCCGTCCTCGATCTTGTCGAGGTCGCTCTCCATGTGCGACGTGAATCTGACGTTGAAGACGTCTGGGAAGCTCTTGACCATCACCTTCTCGACTTGCTCGCCTAGCTGAGTCGGGAAGAAGCGGCGCTGCTCGAGGATGGCGTATCGTCGATCGACCAGCGTAGAAACGATCGACGCATACGTCGAGGGACGGCCGATGCCGAGTCGCTCGAGCTCCTTGACGAGGCTGGCCTCGGAGTAGCGCGGCGGCGGCTCGGTAAAGTGTTGCGAGGGGGTGATGGCTTTAACCGGAATCTCCTCGCCCTTCTGAACCACTGGGAGTCCCTGCTCTTCTTCCAGCGCTTTGCCCTCGCCGGCCTCGCGCACTTCCTTGTACAGACGCTGGTATCCGTCGAACTTGACGACGCTGCCAGTCGCGCGGAAAAGGAAGCGATCGAAATCGAAGTCGACGGTGGTCGTGTCGAAGATCGCCGGCACCATTTGCGACGCCATGAAGCGCTGCCAGATCAGTTCGTACAGCCGATACTGATCGTCTTTGAGGTACTTCCGAATGAGCTCCGGACGGCGGGTCGGATCGGTCGGACGTATCGACTCGTGCGCGTCCTGAGCGTTCTTCGATTTACCATCCGAGTACAAACGCGGACCATCGGGCAAATACTGTTGCCCGTACATCATCCTGATGTAGTCGCGAGCCTGTCCCGCCGCGGAGGCGGCGACACGGGTAGAATCGGTGCGCATGTAGGTGATCAGCCCGACGGCACCCTCTTTTCCGAGCTCGATTCCCTCGTACAGGTCCTGCGCGAGACGCATCGTACGCTTGGAACCGAAGCCGAGTTTTTTCGCGGCATCCTGCTGGAGAGTGCTGGTCGTAAACGGCGCAGCCGGATTTTTTCTTCGCTCGCGGCGCTTTACCTCGGTGACCTGAAACGTCTTCCGCGGCTTGAGCGCAGCGAGAATCGCGTTCGCTTCCCTCTCGTTGCTGATTACCGGCTTCTTCCCATCGAGCAGGTGCAGCTTGGCCGTGAACTGCTGCCCGTTCTCCTCGAGCAAGGCCTCGATTGTCCAATATTCGACCGGCTTGAAAGCGCGAATCTCCCGCTCTCGCTCGACGAGGAGCCGCAGTGCCACGGTCTGCACCCGCCCGGCTGAAATCCCTTTCTTGACGGTTTTCCAGAGGACAGGGCTCGCCTTGTAGCCGACGAGACGATCGAGCACGCGACGCGCCTGTTGCGCGTCGACCTTCCGCTCATCGATCTCTCCGGCATTTGCGATCGCCGACTGCACCGCATCGCGAGTGATCTCATGGAACAGCACGCGTCTCACCGGCGCGCCGTTCTTAGACTTGATTTGCTGCGCGACGTGCCAGGCGATCGCTTCGCCTTCGCGGTCGGGATCGGTCGCCAGAAAGATCTCGCGTGAAGTCCGCGCTGCGCTCTTCAACTCGGCTACTGTCTTCTCTTTGCCGGGAATCGTGACGTACTCCGGCTGAAAGCCGTTCTCGATGTCGATGCCCATTTTCTTCTCGGGCAGATCGCGGACGTGACCGATTGTCGCGCGCACTCTGTACGAACGCCCGAGATATTTGCCGATCGTTTTCGCTTTCGCGGGCGACTCGACGATTACGAGCGAGGTCGATCCCGGCTCCGACGGCTGATCGCCGTCGAAAGAAGCGGGCGCGGTCTTTCTCGCTTTCCTCGCGTGGGCTCCACCGGACTTTTTTGTCGGGCGAGCAGTCGCAGCCTTTCGTGTCGCGCGAGTGCCTTTGAGCACCGGAGGGTTGGTCTTGGATTTCGCCATCTCGCTAGTGCACCGTAGTGTTGTCGCCGCCGCCGGACGAATCTTCCAGCCCAGTCCCCTCTAGCATTCCGCGCAGATCGTCCAGCGCGATGCGCCCCTCGAACTGCATCAGCGCCCGCTCGATGATATGCTCGAGCTCAGGCCCGTTGATCGCGCCCGAGCCACTAAGCGAGAGCAGATGACCCCAGGCTTCGGGGGCAAAGCGCCCCCGCTCGTGTGGGCCCATCACGCGGAATGTGGTCTGTGCAGGAGTGCGTTCGTCCATTGGCATTTAGTAAGTAATTAAATGGTCGAGGCGAGCTCGACCACCTTCGCTATAAGTTGTTGTCGTGCAAGCCTTTCCGTGTCCAGGACGGCGTCGGCCGTCTCGTAGAGCGCCCGTCTCTTGTGATAGAGTTCAGTTAACGCAACTACCGGGTCTCTGCCCGCCAGCAGCGGTCTGGTCTCCACCCTGCGCAAGCGGCGAGCGACTGCCTCGGGTGACGCTCTAAGGTATATGATACGTCCAGCCGAACGCAAAAGTTCGACTGATTTCTCTTGTGTGATCCATCCGCCACCGGGAGATAACACCATTCCGCCGGTGGTGCTCAATTCTTCGGTCAGTGCGAACTCCATCGCTCGAAAGTGCTCCTCTCCCCTGAGGCGAAAGATCTCGCGCACATCCATTCCCGCCCTACGCTCGATCTCCTTATCGAAATCGAGGAACTGCCTTCCCAGTTGCTTCGCGGCTGCTTTCCCAATCGTCGTCTTCCCCACTCCCGGAAGTCCGACGAGGATCAAGTGCGGGGCCGAAGTTCTAACGTCCCTGTCTTTCACTCAACGACGAGATGTAGCTCTCGTAATTGCATCGCGTCTCCTTCAGCGAATCCCCGCCGAACTTCTCAAGAAAGGCCTGGGCGACTACGAACGCTGTCATTCCTTCGGCGATAACTCCCATCGCTGGAACCGCCGTAACATCACTTCTTTCCGCGACCGCCTGCGCCGGGTCACGCGTTTTCATCTCGATCGTTCCCAGCGGGCGCATCAGCGTGCTTATCGGCTTCATCGCCGCGCGGACCACGATCTGCTCGCCATTGCTGATACCGCCCTCCATCCCGCCGGCACGGTTGCTTCGACGCCGCACGCGACCCGCTCGTGCGTTAGTCTCGTCGGGATCTATCTCGTCGTGGACGTCGGATCCCTTTCTGCGCGCGCATTCCACACCGAGGCCGATCTCTACCGCTTTGACGGCGGGAATCGACATCAGCGCGGCGGCGAGCCTCGCATCGAGCTTTCTATTCCATGAAATGTGGGAGCCGAGACCTACTGGCACCCCATCGCAAATTATTTCGGCGATTCCGCCCAGCGTATCACCCTCTGCTTTAGCAGCGTCGATGCGCGCGATCATCTCCTGCTCGGCGTCGGGATCGAGGGTGCGGAGCTGAGATTCGTCGGCCACGGCGTTGAGCTTCGCGATCAAAGGCATTTTTTTTGGGCGACTGGCGTCGACTCCACCGAGGTGCACGACGTGACTTCCGATCGTGACTCCGAACTCGCGGAGGAAGCGTTTGCAAACCGCGCCGGCAGCCACGCGCGCCGTGGTTTCCCGGGCTGACGCGCGCTCCAGCACATCGCGGGCGTCGTCGCGGTCGTATTTCAGCATCCCCGAGAGATCGACGTGACCGGGACGCGGACGCGTCACTGCGCGCTTGCGCTCGGGATCACCTTCTCTGGGCGCCGGATCCATGATCTCCTGCCAGTTCTTCCAATCACGATTCTGGATCGACATCGCGATCGGGGAGCCAATCGTCTCGCCCGCCCTTATTCCAGACAGGAATTCGACGCGATCTGATTCGATCTTCATGCGCCGGCCGCGTCCGTAGCCCTGCTGCCTGCGTGCGAGCTCTACGTCGACGTCAGCAGCCATCAGCGGCAGCCCGGCGACCATTCCCTCGAGGATGGACACGAGCGTGATTCCGTGTGATTCGCCGGCCGTCGTGAATCGGAGCATACGTCTCCAAAAAGAACGAGCCCGGCTTTTGACCGGGCTCGTCGTAGAAACTCTGTACCCGCGTCCTGCGGGAAGCTACGGGCAGGTCGTGGTAAACGTATTAGGTAGCTGCGCGATGACAACCCCTCGCGCCGTCGCTCCAACCAGCACCAGCTGGCCTGAAGGACGAAGTGCGGCCGTGATCGGGCCGATGATCGGATCCTTGATCGGAATGGTTCCGACTCTCAGGTAGCAATTGGTGTCGTAAATCTCGATGAGCGCCTCAGACGACGCGGCGAACGCAAGTCGCGTGTTGAGCGGGAATGAGTTGATTCCAGTGTTCTGTGGGTGGAAATCGAGACCGGCATTGCTGATCGTTGTTCCCAGCACACCCATAAGGCGGAGTGCCGGATTTAGGATGTACGTCGA
>DASWCI010000108.1:0-3275 GCA_036390195.1 Gemmatimonadaceae bacterium | reverse complement strand
CGGATCGTCGGTGAACAGCGAGAGCGAAGCGCGCCAGGCGGCGAGTCCACTGATGATCATGATCGTGAGCACTGGCGTGTTCATTCAGCCGGTACTGCTGAACCCCACCGGAACGACAGCCAAGGTGCTGTCACTGGTGCCGATCTCGTCGCCGATCATCATGCCCATTCGCATGGCGGTAACAGGGGTGCCGCCGCTCGAGCTCGCAGGAAGCCTCGCCTTTCTGGCGATCGGTTGCGTGCTCGCACTATGGCTGGCGTCACGCATCTACCGGGTCGGGCTGCTCATGTACGGGAAGAGGCCCACCATGAGGGAAATGGCGAAGTGGGTTTCATATGCTCGATGATCTCGGCGTACAGTTCGCGATGCGATTGAACATCCACAGAACTGAAGCGGGGAGCGTAGAGCCGTGCAGCTTTCCAGCTGGGAGCATCCCACCGCCGTATGAATTCTGCGGAATTACCGCTGCGGTCGAGACCTTAGTATGAAGCTCCGGGCTTAGCTGCTATGGAGCTAACTGCTCCCCGCTTCAGTTCTGTGGATGTATAGGCGGCCGATTATTATTAACACAAACACCCAAGACTCAGAGGCCCAAGAAGATGTACGACGAGAGGTTCGTCACCCCGATGCGCATGGAGCTCACCCAACTCGGCGTAGAGGAAATGCGCACACCGCAGGAAGTCGACGCCAAGCTCAAGGACGCTCAGGGTACTACGCTCGTCGTAGTGAATTCCGTCTGCGGTTGTGCTGCCCGCAACGCACGCCCCGCTGTTGCCAGAGCGATTCAGCACGACACCAAACCCGACAAGCTCACGACCGTATTCGCCGGACAGGATGTCGAAGCGGTGCAGAGGGCGAGAAGCTATTTCACCGGCTATCCGCCGAGTTCGCCACAGATCGCGCTGCTGAAAGACGGACAGCTCGTCTACATGCTCGAACGCCATCAGATCGAGGGGCGGACCGCCGAGGACATCGCGCGGGATCTCACGCGGGCGTTCGACCGGTACTGCGAAGAGACTTCGACCGCGTAGAAAGGACTGGCTACTACAAACTCCAAGCTGATAACTGCAACTGAACGGGTGCGAGTTGTCAGTGGCACAGATACCAGTTTTTCAGTTCACTACGCCCTGACTTTCCTCGGTGGCGTGACAGCCACTGCTTGTGCTACGAATGGCGCTTAGTGAAGTCTGGACGTCGTGAACTGGTAGCTGGCATCTATGCCACTCACACCTCGCACCCGTTCAGTTGTAGTTACAGAGTTTAGCCGCGATCGAACTCTAAAGTTCGTCCCTCTTCCTTCTCTCGATGAACGGCTGCCCGTCGGGCAGTGTCTTCGGCTCGACCTCGCGACCAGTGTCCTTGAGCACTCGGCCCCGTACGAACTGAACGGTTAGCCCGAGGAGCAACCCCCACAGACACACCGCGATCAGGCGCCAAAACAACACCACGGTCGCCATCGGCTGCCAGTCGGTGAATTCCGCTCGCGCCGTTCCCCACGGCTCGCGGTGCAGCGCGATCAGCACCAGACTAACCGCCATCTCCCCAGCCGTCTCGAACACGGCGAAAAGAGGCGCGCGCCACGGCCACTCGCGAACTGGAAATCTTCCGAGGTGGAGCGTGGCCATTCCAAGGAGGAAAAGCGTGCCGAGTACGAGCGAGGCGGCGAGATAGGTGGCGCTGACGTTGCCGTGGGTGAGAACGACGGCGCGGAAGAGACGAATGACGACGCCGGTGACGAGCGCGAGCTCGACAGGCGACCGCGCGATCCTTGTGAACGCTGCCGGCTCTTCAAGGTCCCATTCGCTCGACTTGAACAGCCGACGGCGCTTCTCGACGGGACGAGGTTTCGCCACGGGTTCCAATGTAACTCCCGAGTGGAAGTCGTCCATAGATTTTCTGGCGTGGATCATAGGGAGAACCGGCAGTTTCCCAATTCGACGCCGAACGCTACCAATGGGTAACTACCTGATCCAGTGCCCGATCCTGCTCCACCTGATGTCGGTGAGCATCGGCAGCGGTCGATCGCTATCGTCCGCGTTGTACGAGTAGTACACAAATAACGGCTTTCCGCGCACGTTTTCCCTCGGCACGAAACCCCAGTAGCGGCTGTCCTTCGAGTTATAGCGGCTGTCGCCCATCATGAAAAGTTTTCCAGGTGGAACGACGAGTGGTCCCCAGTTGTCGTGCGTTGGCTGCGCGGGTGCCGGTCCAAATCGCGATGCCTTGAGTCCAACTTTCTTCTGCCAATCGAATAGTGGGTCGACGGAGTTCGCCAATTCAGGATTCGCATGCGTATCCGCTCCGTATCCCTGCCGCTGTGCGATGCCGTTCACATAGAGCACGCCCCTTCGCATGTAGAGCGTATCGCCGGGAACTCCGACCAACCGCTTCACCAGAGTGGGCGTGGGGTCGTGTCCGAGAGAATCTTCATCAGCCTGAAACGGCGAGACGAACACCACGACATCACCGCGACGCGGCTCTCTGTAGGCGGGAAGGTTCGTCTGTGTGAATGGGACATGCGCTCCGAAGATCGCCTTGTTGACGAATAGCCAGTCGCCCACGAGCAGCGTCGGGATCATGCTGCCCGACGGAATGCGGTAAGCCTCGATGAGGAACGCCCGCAGAATGAGGAAGATCGCCAGCGCGCCGACGATCGACTTGAAGTTTTCCCAGAGGTTGCGGAGCCGGGACCGTTGCGAAACGGGGCGCGCCTTTTGAGCGCGCCCCGGGTTAGACGGAGTTGCCAAGGAGCTTAGGGATTCCTGAGGTGTTTGTTGACCAGTCGGGTCATCTCGAACATCGAGACCTGGCTGCGGCCGAAGATCGGACGGAGGTTCTCGTCGGCGTTGATCATGCGGCGGTTCTTCGAATCCTGAAGACCCTTACGCTTGATGTAGCCCCAGAGTTTCTTGGTGACCTCGGTGCGTGGCATCGGCGAGCTGCCGACGACGTTGGCGAGATCGCTACTGGGCTGCATCGGTTTCATGAACGCCGCGTTCGGCGTGCGCTTCTTGCCCGAGGATTTCCGGCGGCTGCTCTTCCGACCGCCCTTTCTTGCGGACTTCCTTCCTTTGGACCTCGATGACTTGCGGGAAGACTTCCGTGCCGAGGACTTCCTTCCGCCCCTCTTTCTTTTTGCCATCTTGTCTCCTGGTTTGGTGATCGGATGCGAGTTGTCGTACAGAGTGAAACGCGGTCCGTCAGCGACGCAAACTATAGTCCCGCGAGACGAAAGCAATAGGGAAAACGCAGAGTTTCCCTATGAGAAACTCGCG
>DASWCI010000107.1:0-6776 GCA_036390195.1 Gemmatimonadaceae bacterium | reverse complement strand
GCCCGGGTCCCGTTCGAGGTAACGTACCTGCACTGGCAGACGATGAAAGGCTCGGGCGGCAATCAGCCAAAGTTCTTCACCGACCAGATCCAGTTGCGGCTTTACGCCAGAATTTTTGGTGGGAAATAGCTGACTGGCTACTACATACTTGACGGTGACAACCGCAACTGAACGGGCGGGAGGACTTGCTACTTCGAACTCCAGGCTGGGAACTGCAACTGAACGGGTGCGAGGTGTGAGTAGGTAAGATCCCAGTTTCCGGTTCACGACGTCGGGACTTCACTAGGCGCCATTCATGCCACAAGCAGTGACCATCACCCCACTGAGGTAAGTCAGGGCGTAGTGAACTCGCACCTGGCATCTACGCCACTAACGCCTCGCACCCGTTCCGTTGTAGTTCCCACCTTTAGGTGCGTAGTGGCCAGTTAAGCGGGCGCCCCCGCGCTCTCCAATAACTCCTTTGCGTGCGCTCGGCTCACCTTGCTCTCCGGGTCGCCGCCCAGCATCCGCGCAATCTCATTCACTCTGCTCGTGCCTTCGAGCACAGTGATGTCGGCGGTGGTCACTCCACCCTTTGCGCCCTTCGCGACGACGATGTGGTGATGCGCGCGAGCTGCGATCTGAGGCAAGTGCGAGATCGCAAAGACCTGATGCTCTTTGGCGACGCGACGAAGCGTGTCGCCCACCTGAAGTCCCACTCGCCCACCAATGCCGGCATCGACTTCGTCGAATACCAGTGTGGGAACCTGGTCGACTCGCGCCAGAATCGTTTTGAGTGCGAGCATGACGCGAGAGAGCTCGCCACCCGAGGCAACCCGAGCCAGCGGCCTTTCCTCGTGTCCGACATTGAGAGTGACGCGGAATTCGACATCTTCAGCGCCGTCGGCGGTGGGTTCGTCGCGCGCGATCAGAGCAACCGAGAAACGACCATCGGGCATTCCAAGCGGAGGCAGCAGCGCATCGACGGCCTTGGCGAGTTTTTTCGCTGCCGTAAGCCGCATCTCCGAGAGCTTCTCAGCATCCACTGCCAAACGACGACGCGTTTCAGCTTCCCGGGCGGTCAGATTCGCTAGATCGAACTTCGCGGTATCAACGAGATCCAGCTCGGAGCGCGCGGAACGGCCCGCCTCCATCACGTCACCGAGCGTGGGGCCGTATTTCTTGAGCAAGCCGAAGAGTCGGTCGCGCCGCTGGCGAACTTCGTCGAGGCGCGCAGGATCCAGATCCACCAAGCCCGCATACTGCTCCACACTTCGCGCGAGCTCCTGTAGCGCGTAAAAGGCGGTGTCGAACAGCTCCTGCATCCGCGTGGCCGAAGCGTCAATGCGCTCAATGGATGTGAGAGGGCGTTGAGCCACACCGAGCTGACTCAGCACGCTTGTATCTTCGCCAGACAGGAGCTCGTGAAGGCTACTCGCAAGCGTGCGGAGCTCGTCGGCGTTCTCGAGCACGCGTGCTTCGTCCTCGAGTTTTGCATCCTCGCCGGGTGAGAGACGCGCGTCCTCGATCTCCCTCGCGACGTGCCTCAGATAGTCCGCCCTCTTTTCCGCTTCGGCACGTCTCGCCGAAAGACTGGTAATCTCGCGTCGGACAGCGGAGAGCTCAGCGTGAGTGCTTCGAACAAGGTCCGCCTGTGAAACTGAGCCACCGAACGCGTCGAGGATGCGGCGTTGCGACTCCCCGTCCAGCAGCGTTTGCGCGTCATGCTGGCCATGCAGATTCACCAGCTGCCGGCCGATTTCCGCCAGCACTGTCGCGGTCACCGTTGCGCCGTTGATCCACGCTCGACCGCGACCGTTCGCCGCAATCTCACGCTTGAGAACCAGTGTATCGTCTTCGACATCGATTCCGCGCTCGTCTGCCAGCGCGGCGATTTCCTTCAGATTCGCGATGTCGAATACGCCTTCCACCGTCGCCTTCTCTGCTCCGGACCGAATGAGATCCGCGCTGGCCCTCTCGCCCAGCAAAAGCCCGAGCGCGCCGACGATGATCGATTTTCCCGCACCGGTTTCGCCCGAGAGCACATTGAATCCCTCGTCGAGAGGAAGCGTGACCTGCTCGATGATTGCGAAATTTCGAATGCGCAGCTCTGTCAGCATCAATACGGCTGGTCGCGGTCGGGAAGGCCTCCCCAACCGAGCTTGACCCTCATTCGCTCGAAGAACGTGGCACCGGGAAATCGCACGATGCGAACTGGGTTGTCCGCCTTTCTCACCTTGAGCTTCTCCCCTTTGACGAAGCTGGTTCCCACCTGTCCGTCCACCGTAACCAGAAGCTCGGTAGGAGTCTCGTTTGCTTCCACCGTCACTTCGGCATCGGCCGGTATCACGAGAGAGCGAATCGCCAGAGTGTGCGGGGAGATTGGTGTGATGATGATCGACTCGACCGTCGGAACGACGACCGGTCCACCGGCCGAAAGGCTGTAGGCGGTCGAGCCCGTCGGAGTCGAAATCACCACTCCATCGGCCTCGGAAGTGCCAATGCTCTCGCCGTCGACAAAGACATTCAGGCGCACTACACGGGCGAATCCACCCTTATGGAGAACGAAATCGTTGAGAGCTCTCCACTGCTTACGCGCCTCGCCATCGGAGTCTATCGCGCGGGCGCTGAGCGCCATGCGCGGCTGCGCGACGTAATCGCCACCGGCCAAATTCCTGAGCGCGGGCTCGAAATCGCCACCCTGACAGCTGGTGAGAAATCCAAGGCGCCCGAGGTTGACGCCGAGTATTGGAATGTCGCGCCCATCGAGAAACCGGGCTCCGCGTAACAGCGTTCCATCACCGCCGAGAGTCACGAGTGCGTCGAGCTGCGTGGGATCCGCGAGCCGGGCGCCCTTCTCCGCTAGCTCGTGAAGTCCCTGTTCGAGCAGCGGCTCGATTCCAAGTCCCGGCGCAACACGAAAAAGAGTGCGCAGGATGTCCGGGAGCTCATCGTACCCCTGATGCCCGATGACGCCAAGCCGCATCAGACGGCACGAAGGTGGGTGCCCCGCGACTTTTCCAATCCAAACGCGATGCTCGCGCGTTGCGCGATTCCGCGCGCGTCGAGTCCGAGACGCGCGAGCTGCTTCGCTCGTGGAGCCTGATCGACGAAGTCGTCGGGCGCGCCATGCGTAATGACGCGCACCGCAGAATCCATCTCGCCAATTATCGCGGCCATGTACGATCCAAACCCATTCACGACCGTCCCTTCCTCGACCACCAGGATGTTGCGGTGATCGCGGACGATTTCGGCCAGCGCGCTCTCGTCGTACGGCTTGAGGTACCTGCAGTTGACTACCGTCACGCTCGCTCCGCCCTCGTTGAGAATGTCTGCCGCCGTGAGCGATGGTAGAACCATTGTGCCGACGGCAAGGATCGCGACGACATTGTCCGCGTCTCGGCCCGCACTCGTGCTGCGCCGCAGAACTTCCCACTTAGCGTGAGGTATCGCCTCGATTTCCGAAGCTGGCGGGACGCTGTCAGGCGTCGCATCACGCGGATATCTCAGGCAAAACGGTCCGTGATCGTATTCAAGCGCGCTCCGTAGCAGCGCGATCATCTCCCTGCCGTTCTTCGGCGCCGTGACGACCATCCCAGGAACCGCGAGCATGTACGCGATGTCGTAAAGTCCCATGTGGGTCGGACCATCTTCTCCAACGAGACCCGCCCGGTCCATTGCGAAGATTACGGGCAGATGTTGAATGGCGACATCGTGAATCACATTGTCGTATGCGCGCTGGAGAAACGTCGAATAAATCGCACAGATGGGGCGAATTCCGCCGGTAGCAAGACCGGCGGCAAACGTCACCGCGTGTCCTTCGGCAATTCCAACATCGAAGAAGCGGTCGGGAAATACCTTGGCAAATGCACCGGTTCCTGTGCCACTCGGCATTGCTCCGGTGATGGCGACAACGCGTGGATTTTCCTTCGCCAGCTCGATTAGCCCCTGGCCGAATGCAGCCGTGTATGCCGAGTTCGCAACGGAAATCTTGCGCTGCTTTCCAGTCGTCGGGTCGTGTCCGGGCGGAAGCGCGTGCCATTTCTCGATGTGCTCGCCCGCCGGGAATCCTTTCCCCTTCTGGGTAATGCAGTGAATTAGCCGCGGCCCACTCAGATCCCTCACTGCGGCGAATGTGTCCATTAGGGCGTCGATGTCATGACCATCGATAGGCCCGAAGTAGCGGAATCCGAGCTCCTCGAACAGTACTCCGGGAGTCAGGAAGGATTTCATACTCTCCTCCCACTTTCTCACCAGCGTACCGACGCCGGAGAGAGGACCAGGTGCAGCGTCGACGACGCTTCCGATCGCCGAGCGGACTCTGTTGTAGAGAGGATTTCGCTGAATCGAAGTCAGGTACTTCGAGATCGCGCCGACGTTTGGCGCGATCGACATCTCGTTGTCGTTGAGAATGACGATGAAATCTCGCTCGGAGGCGCCGGCGTTGTTCAGGCCTTCGTATGCCAATCCACAAGTGAGAGCGCCGTCGCCAAGTATTGAGACAACCTTGTAGCTCTCTCCATTCAGGTCGCGGGCGACAGCCATTCCGTAACCGGCTGAAATCGCAGTGCCCGCGTGCCCCGCGCCAAAAGTGTCGTACTCGCTCTCCGTGCGCTTGAGAAATCCGGAGAGCCCATTTTCCTGGCGCAGCGTTTCGAGCCTGTCGGCCCGGCCGGTGAGAAACTTGTGCGGGTAGCCCTGGTGTCCCACATCCCACACGAGCCGATCTTGCGGAGTGTCGAAGACCGCATGCAGCGCAACCGTCAGCTCGACGACGCCCAGTCCAGCCCCTATATGGCCGCCGGTTCGGGAGCAGATCTCGATCAGACGTACCCGCATCTCTTCGGAGACGGCGCGCAACTCGTCACGCGTCATCGGCTTGAGGTCGGCGGGCGAATGGATGCGGTCGAGGATGGACATGTTGGCAGTGATATTCAGGACGTACGGGTTAACATGAAATTAGCAACTTGTGAAAGCTCCTGTGTGAGCAGTTGCTGGTCTGCTAAGGCCTGCAAGCCATCCTCGATGAGGGACTGCGCCCTCTGGCGTGCCCCTTCCACGCCCAGCAGCGCCGGATACGTGCTTTTTCCGAGCGTCGCGTCCCTACCCGTCGTCTTTCCCAGCGCGCCAACGGTGGATGTCACGTCGAGGACGTCATCCATGATCTGAAATGCCAGCCCGACCGCGCCGCCATAACGGCCGAACGCCGCAAGCTGCGCTTCAGTTGCGCCCGCTCCGAGTGCTCCGATCGTGACGGAGGCAACGATCAGCGCTGCGGTTTTAGCTGAATGGATCTCTTCACGCTCCGCAAGTGACAGTGACGATCCTTCGCCGGTAAGATCGCGCAATTGTCCACCGATCATTCCACGCGCGCCGGCGGCCTCGAGAAGTGTTTCAAGAATCAGCTCGCGAGCTTGCACCGACAATCGCAACGAACGCGTCGCATCGCGCACGACGCGCGCTGCCAAAGGAATCATGGCGACACCGCCCAGTATTGCGATCCGCGAGCCGTACACCTTGTGCACGGTCGGTCTGCCTCGACGCATGTCATCGTCATCCATGCATGGCAAATCATCGTGCATCAGCGAGTACGCGTGGATCACTTCTGGAGCGCAGGCGAGAAGCGTAGCGTCTTCGCCACCACCAGCTGCACGGTAGGCAAACAGCAGAAGGAGAGGACGCAGTCGCTTTCCCGGGCTCTTTAGGCCGTATCGGATGGCGTCCGCCACGTCACGCGGAACGTTGGAGAGATAGCTCGCGCAAATCCCATCGAGCCGACGTTCGATGTTCTCTCGATCCGCGTCGAACCTGACGATCACCTCTCTAGAGATCCATCTCCCGAAGTTCGAACCCGCCATCCGGCTTCTCGAGCAGCATGTGTACCTTGGTCTCTGCCTTATCGAGCTCGGTGGAGGCGGTGCGAAGGAGCTCCACGCCTTCCTCGAACAGCTTCAGCGACGCGTCGAGGCCCACCTGCTCTCCTTCGAGAGCGGCGATGATCTCGTCCAGCCGGCGGAGGCTTTTCTCGAAGTTCATGAAAAGGGGGATTATAAGGTTTGGCTACGTTGGCGTCTTTCGAAAATATCAGCGTGCGGGACGCGGCAACGCAAACGCGATCACCTGATCACTCCAGCCCCACGCTTTACCGTCGCCACCGGCGGCGATGACGACATACTGCCGGCCGTCTGCGCCCATATAGGCCATCGGCGTCGCTTTGCCGCCGGCGGGAAGCGCCACTTTCCAAAGCTCGCGGCCGTCTGACAGGTTGTACGCCCGAAAGTAATGATCGATCGTGGCGCCAATAAACACCAGCCCACCCGCAGTAGTGATTGGACCACCCAGGTTCACAGTTCCTGGTATGTCGGGTGGGACGTGAACACCGATCCTATCGAGGCCCTCAGATGTTCCGAGCGGCACGCTCCACTGTATCTGGCGCGAACGCAGGCTGACCGCCACGAGCGCGCCGAAGGGTGGGGGTGTACACGGCGCCCCGGACGGCCCGAAAAAGAGCTCGCGCTTGAGCACGAACGGCGTGCCATGCATCATCGCGTATTCGGTCCCAACGCGCTCACCGGTGGTCTCGTGTCCACGCATCGCCTCGAATGCCGCACGCGGGATAAGCGTGATGACGGCTGCGATGCGATTCGTCGGCACGATGACGACATCGTGAGATGGATCGAATGCGATACCACCCCAGTGTGCGCCGCCGACATTGGCCGGAAGTATTATAGAACCGCGGCTGCTCGGCGGGGTGAAGGTGCCACTGTAGCGCAGCTCGTCGAAGCGCTTGCGACAGG
>DASWCI010000106.1:0-1535 GCA_036390195.1 Gemmatimonadaceae bacterium | reverse complement strand
CCCGTGGTGCTGGCTCTGACGGCATGGGGCGACCGCTGGGCAGCGCCGAACGGGCCACCCGTGACCTTTGAGCACGAGGGCTGCGGGGGCAAAGTCGAGGCTCACCTGCTGTGCCTCAAGTGTGGTCGCTCTCCGGACCTGGCGCACGTTGTAGCGAAGCCGACGCGATCTCGTCGGCGCCGGTCATGAGTTGCGATCCACGAGAGATCCACCCGGACGGCGCCTCGCCCGCGCGGCGGTCACGTCGCTCACCGCGAGCACCGTGCTCCGGTCCACAACGATCAGCAAGGAATGGCTGCGTATGAGCGCAAGGGAGATCGTTCAGGCCTATTGCGAGGAGCTCAAACAGAGGGGGAGATGGGAAGCATTCCTAGCTGATGACCTGACGTTCACCAGCCTCACGACGAGCCCGATCAAGGAGGTGACAGGAAAGGCCGCCTACCTGGAGTCGACCAAACGCTTCTTCTCGACGGTCAAGTCCGTAGACGTGAGGGACCTGATCATCGAGGGAGGGAAGGCCTGTGCGTTGACCCACTATCAGCTGCAAGCACCCAGCGGGAGTAGGTTTCAGAGTAATGTGGCCGAGCTTTTCACGGTCCGAAATGGCAAGATTGCTGCGTTTGCGATTTACTTCGACACCGCACCGTTCCCGACGTAGGCACCGCTATGGCACCGCGCGAGGCGTTGGTCGACAGAGTGCGAGCGGCGTTGGCGCACACTCCTCGTGTCGCGGAAAAACGCATGTTCGGCGGCATCACCTTCATGGTAAACGGCAAGATGTGTATAAGCGCCGGTCACCAACGCTTAATGTGTCGTATCGACCCTGAGCTGCACGAAACAGCGATCGCGCGCAGGGGTGTTCGAACAGTCAGGATGAAGGGCCGAGCGTACCGAGGCTTTGTCTATGTGCGCGAGGAAGCCGTCGCATCAAGGCGCGACCTGCACTACTGGGTGAGACTGTGCCTTGGCTTCAACAAGCGGGCCAAGTCCTCGCGCAGACGAAGGAAGGAATAGTGCGCCCGTCGGTTCTGCCGCCACCGTTCACTAGGTGCGGCCCTCTCTCGTAGACCAGACGCTCTCCTGACGCACCATCAAGAGAGCGGAGCAGAACTCTCTGCAAGCGTTTTACAAGCGTTTCTCCGGGCACGAACGGGCACCGGTGTCAGACCGACAGGGCGCCGATGCTCGTCGGGACGCCACGTCCGGTCAATTTGTCTGTTTTCAATGCCCTGGGGCCGGCGCTCTGGATCCGGTGATCCGGGTTCGAATCCTGGAGGGCCAACTCACGGTCTGCGGAGTCGCTGCTCCGAACTGGGCTCGACGCGCCGGCTTTAGCGTAGCGACGAACGAAAAAGCCCCACAGGCGAAGTCCCTGTGGGGCTTGATCGTCACCTCCCGTTGGATGTGGGGCTGCTGGTCGGCAGACACCACGCTTGCTTGACGCTGCACAGTCGTGCGAGCATGTCGCCATACTCCCGGTTCACTGCTGCCGTTTCCGTCACGCCGAGAAACTGGATGCTGTATCCATGGGGTCC
>DASWCI010000105.1:0-9074 GCA_036390195.1 Gemmatimonadaceae bacterium | reverse complement strand
TTGCCGACCTGCGTAAGACGGCGGTGGCTGCCTCATAGCACAAAAGGCAGCCATCCCGCCGTTCTTCTTTACTAGCAGGTCTGTGAGCCGTTGACGACCGGGCAGGCATTCTTCGGAGCCGTCATGTCCGAGCAAGCGGCGAGAATGGCCGAGGCGATGACGGCGGTGGCGATGAGAAGGCGGCGGCGGATCATTGGAGTGACTCCTTACAAGAAGGGTGGGGTGCTGCGGAACTAAACCACGCACCAACGTACGACCATCCGCCGCCGCCGAAATGGCATTTTCTTATCAGAAAATGTCTGTTTCCTATCAAAAAGAGCGCTTTTCCTATCACCTCCCCTCGCGCTACGGGGTTTTTCACCCCACTTTCCTGCTCATGCGCGCGACCGCCCCGTGATTGCGGCGTTCCTGCCCCCTCGCCTCCTGACGCACGTCCGGCATGTTTTTGCGGATGAGAAAGAGCTACTGGTCGCCTCGACCTGGCAGGAACTCGAGTCCATCATCCGTCGCAAGCCCGTCAGTGTGGTAATCCTTGATCCGGCAGCCGAGGGTAGTATGAACGTCGAAGCGGTCGAAGGGCTACTGAAGCGTTATCCCTCACTACCCTTGATCGCGTACGTCACCCTACACGCCCCCCAATTCAAGGCCGTCGCCCACTTGGGGCGACTCGGCCTGAGAGAGGTTGTCCTTCACCGGTTCGACGACGCGCCCGAGGGATTTCGTGAGCGCGTCGAGCGCGCCGAGGGGAATGTGCTCACACACGATGTGATCGAAGCGCTTCGGGACCGGCTGAGCCAGCTACCACGGCAACTTGCTGTCGCAGTGGAGAATCTTTTCGAGGAGCCGCATCGCTACACAAGTGCCCTCGACCTTGGCATGGAAGCCGGTGTCGCAATAGTGAGCGTTTATCGAAATGTCGACGCCGCGCAACTCGGCTCGCCCAAGCGGTTGCTCATCGCCGCGAAAGTCTTGCGCGGATTCGGCTACCTTCGCGATCCCGGCTATTCCGTGCTCGACGTCTCCATCAAGCTGGGTTACAAGACGGCTCGCATTTTCTCGCAGCATTGGGTAAGCGTGTTCGGGCTTACGCCCGCCCGTGTTCGCACGCGACTTACCGATGAAGCGGCGATCGAAGGAATAATGCGATGGCTTGGAGCTAGCGATGACGATTCTTCGCTCGCCGACGACCCGGGCCATGCGCCCGGGCGCAACGGCTCACGCCGACTGCGTCACCGAAAACCCGAGCCGAATTAGTCCCACTGCAGGATCCCCTTCATATCGTCAAGGAGGGGCACTGCAGATCCCGATCGCTTGGGCGCGTCGCGATCCCGCGCCTGATCCGCGGCCCGAACGAAGTCCGTCCAGAGATCACCAAGCCTGATGGTGAGCGGCTCGCCACCCGACTCGTCGCCGCTGAACTCGGCGACGGTCGGGTGGGGCTTCTCGATATCGGCCACTGGGGGCAGGGAATTCTTTCGCCTATTCATCGGGATGGAGGAGGCGCGCTGTCGGGAGGGTCAAGATGATCGAAGGCTATCACTGAGCCGCCCGCGAACGCACTTACTAATATGTGCCCGTCGCCCGCAACTCGTCTAGCGGCAACCAGATGATCCGCGAACCAGCGGCCCCGCCGAGTCCCCAGATCGTCGTACCGAACCCCATTGCCGCTGGAGGAAGAGTGAATGAAGCGGCCGTTTCCCGCATAAATCGCCACGTGGCTGATCCGGCCACCTTGGGCAAAAAGCATTAGATCTCCCACTGCGAGCGATCGGGCGGAGGGCTCTACCGCGATTCCAACCCCGGCCATCTGCCGGGACGTACGCGGCAGATCCACTCCCTGAGCGCCGTAGACGTATTGAACGAAGCCCGAGCAGTCGAAGCCGGTTCTCGGCGATGTTCCCCCGTAGCGATATGGCACGCCAATGTACTGTTCCGCTGTCGGCACAACTCTGCGAGCGGCTCCGCTCGCAGAGGAGGTGCTGACGGGCCAAACGACGCGCGACGGGCTGCGCGACGGTCGTGGCGCGCTCGGAGGTATATCCGCGCGACGTCTTGAGTAAACCGAGGAGGACGACCGTCTACCGCCGAAATGAAAGCCGATGCCAACACGGTATTCGATGCCTCGAACGAACTGTGAGTCAGCGGATGTCGCGGGCGCGGCGAGGTGGCGCGATCGAGCTTCGCCATTTACTGACACCAGGTGTCCGAGAGCAAGCTGTAGTCCCCCGCCGTAGCTCCACGTGCGAATGGCGTCGGTGAAACCTGCGGGCTGGGCACTGCTCTCGAGTCCGAGGCCGGCAAACGAATAGGGCATGAAGCCCTCACCGAGTCCAGCATTGACAGGTCCCAGCATCAGGTCGGCGTTGGTAGCCCAAACCAGATTGGACGGACCTTGATTGACACCCGTGGCTTGGTTAGTAAGGGAGGAGATTCCCAAGCCGCCGCTGCCGCGGATGCCCACGTACGGAGTTCCCATGCTGAGAGAAAGTCCGCCGATGGTTCTGGTGATCGGGGTGGCATTGTCGAGAGCTCCGTAGAACTCTACCCCGCCCGCCACCTGGGCAGCGAGACCAACGGGTAGGACTAGATACGATAGGACTCCAGAGAGACCTATCAAGCGTCGCAGGTGCATAAGCGACTCCACTGAAGAGGTTGGGGCCTTACGGAGCATTAGGAATACCATGCTGTGCCAGTTTGCCAACCGTAAGGTTCACAAGGGCTTAGCGCTGTTATCACCGGCCGCTGAAGCTCAGGTGTCACCTTTCTCGGACAGGTGTTGAGGTCAGAAGGAACGATCTAATTCGAGGGGGTATGACGAAACGGGCCGAACCACCGACTACCTTCAACAGGAATCGGGTGGGGCCGGTCCAACATCTATTCACCGCGATTCCGCTTTGCGGACGCGCGCCCAACAGCGTGTCACTTCATTAGTGAGGCGCCGAGTCCCTTTAAGAGTGACGCTCCGAGTCCCTTTAAGCCTGGACAGACGGTATGCCGAAAATTGAATGGCGATCGATCCTCGCTGTTCTCACAGCGGGACTCATTGTGAGCACGAGGTCGCCGATCGAGGCTCCCTCGATCAGCGATGCAGTCGCCACGGCCTCCTCCCACATCGTCGACAACATTTCCGACGGACCACACCTCGGCTTCGATACGTTCTCGTATCCGGGCGACGATGCGATGCACGCGTGGCTGACCGCGGATAAGCCGTATCGGTGGGTCGGGTACTACTTATCTGCTCCCTGCCACACCGACTCGTCATGGGAAGGAAAGCGAGAGACCTTGTCCAACATGGGATGGGGCTTGGCTGTGATCTATGTCGGTCAGCAGACATGGGGCAGGACTCCAGGGCAAAAGGTCGCGGTCACCCGATACATCACCAAGCGTGTTCGACAAGTGAAAACGCGCAACGGTAGACGTGTAGTTCGCTACGTGAACAAGAAAGTGCCGGTTCGCGTGCTGGTACCTCCGCGCGCATCTCGCGGCTCGAGCTGCTCGACACATTTCGTGAATGCTGCCCGTGGCGTTGCTGACGCTAACGACGCGATCGCAAAGGCGGCCGCTGAAGGGTTTCCGCGGGGCACCGTGATCTTTCTGGACATCGAGCGAATGAATGCGATACCGCGTGCGATGCGCGACTACTATCAAGCGTGGACGAAGCGAGTTCTCGACGACGGACGGTTTCGTCCCGCCTACTACGCGCACAGCTTCAACGCGAATCAGATATACCGGGATGTGAAGGAGGTTCTCGCCGCTGCGGGTATCTCCACTGATCCGCCGTTCTGGATTGCGAGCGCGCGCGGCTTTGCTATCGACAAGGCACCCACCGAGGTGGGACACGCATTCGCGCAGGTCTGGCAAGGTGTTCTCGACGTTGTCGAGACGCACAATGGCGTGAGGCTGCCGATCGACGTCAATGTCGCGCAGCTTCCGTCACCTTCGGAAGATTATCCCGCCGGAGAATAGCCGCCTTACTTGACGCGAGTGATGAAATCCTCGCGATGCGGCGGCCGGAAGATCAAGTCGACTGCGAGCCAAGTGGTTTTGGCGAAAGGATAGCAGAACACGGCCCCAAGAATCGATAGACCAACTCCTCCGTACTGCAACGCGTCCCACGGCGGATTGGGCCACGTGACGAGCATCACGACGAGAAATCCAAGCGCAAGCAGGATTTCCACCGCGATGAGATTCACAGTGTAAGCGCCGAGGAAGTAATCCGACTCACCACGCTCGAGCAGCATTCCACAATTGGGACAGCGCTCTTTGATCTGGAAGAATCCGGTGAAGAGTCCACCGACCCCGCAATTCGGACAACGAAGTAGCAGCGCACGACCCAGCAGGCGCCACGGAGACTGACGCGAAATACTTGGATGGGAAGGGCCGGTCATTGGTCTCGCTTGCTTTCCACTGGCAAGCACCGCGCACGATTCAGGCCCTTCAGTGTCCTCTAACCGCATGCGGCTGGTACGGCTCCTCGACTGCGCGGATGTGTTCTTCGGTCAGCTCGACGTCGAGCGAGCGTACCGCGCTCTCGAGGTGTTCGATCTTGGTCGCACCGACTATCGGTGCGGCAACGCCCGGCTTCTGAAGAAGCCACGCCAGCGCGACCTCCGATGGAAGGACGCCAAGCTCGCCAGCGACTTTGCGCACGGCTTCGATCACCTTCAAGTCGGAAGGAGAATCGTACAGATCGACTGCATAGGTGTCGCTGTCGGCGCGAACGGTTCCTTCTGTCGGTGACGGTGTAGTGCGGGCAAGACGTCCGCGCGCCAGCGGCGACCACGGGATCAGGCCGACGCCTTCCTCGACGCAGAGTGGAATCATCTCTCGCTCTTCTTCGCGATAGACGAGGTTGTAGTGATTCTGCATCGAGATGAACCTGGCCCAGCCACGTCTCTCGGAAATGCTTAGCGCCCGCGCCATCTGCCACGCGTAACCGGAGCTGGCTCCGATGTAGCGGACCTTTCCCTGCTGCACCAGGTGGTCAAGCGCGGCGAGCGTTTCTTCTATGGGCACCGTGCTCTTGAAGCGGTGAATCTGGTAGAGATCGATGGTCTCCACGCCTAAGCGACGCAAGCTCGCCTCGCATCCTTGCACGATGTGCTTGCGCGAGATCCCGCCCATGTTGGGGCCGTCTCCCATTGGAAAGTGCACTTTGGTGGCGAGAACTATTTCCTCCATGTTCGCCATGTCGTGTAGCGCGCGACCGGTGACCTCCTCACTGACGCCCATCGAGTACATGTCGGCCGTATCGAAAAAATTGATGCCTAGGTCGAGTGCTTTCTTGTAGAAGGGCCGCGCGTCGACCTCGTCGAGAATCCACGGCCGCCACTTGGGCGTTCCGTAGGTCATACATCCGAGGCAGATCCTCGAAACGACAAGGCCGCTGCGGCCAAGCTGGGTATACTTCATCTACAATTGCCTCCTCGGCTGCGGCGTTGAGATCGTGGCGCTGCGACTCGCACTTTCAATACCGAAGCAGGGAGCGTCAAGCTGGGCAGCTTTTTAGCTCGGAGCTTCCATACACCCCTTCAAAGTGCGGCGAAACTGGCCACGCGGAGTCATCAAGTCGCTGGATAGGCTCGTAGCTAATAGGCTGCAAAGCTGGTAGCTCCCCGCTTCGGTTCTGTGGATGCCTGTGGGTCGCCCAGATCTCTACGCCGCTGCCGTTCGGAGCGCTCAACCCTTTCGGAACTACGGGTGTCAGAAGGTCGACCATGGAGCTGGTTGCCTACGAGTCTCGGAGCTCGGTGAACGATATCCAACTCATCACGCGAGTGGTTGCTGGCGATGCGGCCGCCGAGCGTGAGCTGTACGAGACATATGTGGATCGCATTTTCCGGCTGGCGTTTCGACTGGCCGGTGATGACGAGCTCGCGCGTGATTTCACGCAGGCAACCTTCATTCGGGCGTTTGAAAAGATTGGAAGTTTTCGCGGCGAGTCCTCCCTCTCGACCTGGCTTCACTCGATTGGCGTCTCGGTAACACTGAACGGGCTGCGAAAAACAAAGCGGCAGAGAAACAGGGAAGCACCGATGGAAGAGGGAATTACGGTTGGGTTCACGCGGGCTGAAGCAGACCCGGATCTGAGGGAAAAGCTGGGGCGGGCGATCGACGCGCTGGCGGACAAATACAGGACGGTATTCGTGATGCACGACGTAGAAGGCTACACGCATGAGGAGATTAGCGGGGCGCTCAGCATCCCTATAGGAACGTCGAAGTCCCATCTCTTCCAGGCACGTGGCAAGCTTCGCGTCGCCCTGGCGGATTTTGCACCGGAGTGGGCGTCATGACTGAAGACAAATTCGAGCAGTTCCTCAAAAAGACGGCGGAGAGCTACAATGCGCCTCCGGTTCGCGTACCGCGCGAAGAGATGTGGAGCGCGATTCAGGCGAAGCGCGCCGCTGGGCCGCGTGTCGTGTACGGCGGCGGTCTGGCCACGCACGGAGCTCCGGAGAGAAAATTTGGCCCGCGGGTCTGGCTGGGAGCCGCCGCAGCGGCGCTACTCCTCGTCGCGACCGGAGTCGGCATCGGACGCTGGACAGCAACGCCGCACGCGCGTGTAGCGACGACACTTCCGCACGAGCCGGTCGTCGTCGCGCCGCAGGCCCGCGAGGGCAACACGGCTCCAGCGGATGCTGGAACCTCCGGAATGACTAGGGCGCCGAGCAATAGCTTGCGCAATACCGGGGATCGCAGCGCAGGTCCAGTTAGGTCTCCAGTACGTACCGGGGTGAGCGCCGGCAACCAGTCGCAGCTCGCGATTGCCGGGACTCCGTCCGCCTCCACGCTGAGTTCTGCCTACCAACTCACGGCGCTCGGTCACCTCAGTGAAGCCGAAGCGCTTTTGACTTCGTTCAGAGCGCGTTCGACGGCAGATCAGCAGATGGATGCACAGCTCGGAGCGTGGGCGCGTCAGCTCCTCAGCAACACCCGTCTGTTGCTCGATTCACCCGTCGCCGACGATCCACAGCGTCGTCCGCTACTCGAAGATCTCGAGCTGGTGCTCGTGCAGATCGTCCAGCTGTCGCCCGGGAGCACGTCACAGGATCGTGAGCTGATTGAGAAGACGCTACAGCAGGACCACGTAATGACGAGGCTGCGCACCGCGATTCCCGCGGGATCGCAGCGTGGTGGTTGAGGACCCTTCAATGACTATGAGAACACTACTCGCGGCAGCAGCAGTAATTTCCTCGGCGATTGGAGTCGGTAAAGCTCCGGTCAGCCATTCCACATATGCCTCCAGCTTCTCGCGGCTGGGATTTGCCAGCGCGAATACGCAACTGAGTGAGGAGTTTGCCTCGCTCGATCAACAGGCGACGCCGCTTCCGCCCGAGCCGTGGGCGAAAGCGGATCCTGCCGATTCTTTATACAGGCTGGCGCGCGAAGCGATGGCACGCGGCGATTACAAGCGCGCGGCGGAGCTTTTTCACCGGATTCCTGAGCGGTATCCGCAGTCGGCTTACGCGGGGCAGGCGATCTACTACGAAGCGTACGCACTCTATCGGAGTGGCGGCGATGATGATCTGAGCGCCGCGCGTGACCGCCTCAATCAACTGAAGCAGCGCGATACGAAGATTTGGAAGAACGATGGTGCCGTTTTGCTAACGCGCGTTTGCGGAGAGCTGGCGAAGCGTGGCGACGAGGCT
This sequence comes from Gemmatimonadaceae bacterium, assembly GCA_036390195.1. GTDB lineage: Bacteria > Gemmatimonadota > Gemmatimonadetes > Gemmatimonadales > Gemmatimonadaceae > UBA4720. The sequence goes on along the minus strand of DASWCI010000105.1, from coordinate 1,425 downwards.
TGTGCGGCAGACATCGAGAAAACTGCGCAGAAGGATCCACCGGTACAGGCAAACAAGCCCTGCCCGGACGAGGACAATGACGATCGGATTGCGGCGCTCAACGCCTTGATGCAGATGGACGCGGAGCGCGCGATGCCGATTCTGAAAAAGGTGCTCGCGCGTCGTGATCAGTGCTCCGCCAGCCTTCGCGAAAAAGCGGTCTTTCTCGTTTCTCAAAAGAGAACGCCGGAGACCGGGAACATTCTTATGGATGTTGCGCGGAGCGATCCGGATCAGGACGTTCGTGAAAAAGCTGTCTTCTGGCTGTCGCAGGTTCCGGGTTCCACCGGATTGCTCGAGGAGATTCTGAAAGGCAACGGCGACGAGAACATCAAGGAAAAAGCTCTTTTCTCGCTGTCACAGCAGAACGAGCCTAAGGCGCAGCAGATATTGAGGGACTTCGCGCTACGCGAGAGCGAGTCTGGGGATCTACGCGAGAAGGCAATCTTCTGGCTTGGTCAGCGACGCTCGACTGAGAATACCGAGTTCCTCCGCAATCTTTACTCGCGGCTGACCAATCAGGATCTCAAGGACAAGGTCATGTTCTCCCTTTCTCAGCAGCGGGGAGTGGGCAACGAGCAGTGGTTGATGAACATTGCCGTCAACCCGAAGGAAGACATTGAGCTACGGAAGAAAGCCCTCTTCCTCGCCGGTCAGGCCGGCGTGTCGATTCAGGAGCTGGCGGCTCTTTACGATCGAATCGGCGACAATGAGTTGAAGGACCATCTCATCTTCGTCCTGTCGCAGCGCCAAAGCGATCGCGCAGCGACAGACAAAATGTTCGACATCGCCAAGAACGAGAAAGACCCCGAACTGCGCAAGAAGGCGATCTTCTGGCTCGGCCAATCGCGCGATCCTCGCGTGCAACAGTTCCTCATCGACCTGATCAACAAATGAAGACACCAGGGATAACATCGGTGGCGAGGACGGTAGCCGTCCTCGCCGCTCTGGCGGCGACGGCGGGAGTCGCACGGGCCCAGAGTATCGCGAGCAGAGTCGCTCGCGTGAGCAACGGAACCGTCCGCATGTCGTTCAGGGTCAAGCCGGGGATATGCGGTAGCGGCAATTCGATCTGGCAGGTAGGTGGAAGGGGGCGGACGACATGGGGCGACAACTGGAATAACTCGCGCGATGTCGAGTATGACATCGAGTGCAGCACGGGACCCGCGAGGCTGGTACTCGATCGCCGCGGCGGTGAGATCGCTGACCTGAGGTTCTACGTCGGGGGTCGTTGGCGACCAGCCGGAGCGGACGTCGTCGATCTGGGAATGGTGCCAGCGCGAGAGGCAGCCGATTACCTGGTGTCACTCGCCCAGACCGAGAGAGGAAGCATGGGCGAAAAGGCGGTATTTCCGGCGACGTTCGCCGACAGTGCCGACATCTGGC
>DASWCI010000104.1:0-1934 GCA_036390195.1 Gemmatimonadaceae bacterium | reverse complement strand
GCCGACGATTACGTAGAAGCTGTTCCAATCGGCGAGCTCTGGACTCATAATCTTGACTACTCCTTGCCGTTAAGTGCGCTCACAAACCCGTCCTTCGCTCCAGTTCTTCAGGATAACGCGCCCCTTGCACATCGATTTGTGACGCTGCGCGATCGATCTCACGCAGATCGCCGGCGGTGAGTTCAATTTCAACTGCTCGCATGTTTTCTTGCAGGCGATGCAGCTTCGTTGTGCCCGGGATGGGAACAATCCAAGGCTTCTGCGCCAGCAGCCATGCAAGCGCAATTTGAGCCGGTGTCGCGTTCTTGCGGTCTGCGATCTGGCGAAGTAGATCAACCAGCGCCTGGTTGGCCTTGCGAGCCTCGGGCGTAAAGCGTGGAACGATGTTGCGGAAGTCGGACTTGTCGAACGTCGTGTTCTCGTCGATCTTTCCCGTGAGGAAGCCCTTGCCAAGAGGACTAAATGGAACGAAGCCGATGCTGAGTTCCTCGAGGGTCGGTAACACTTCCGCTTCGGGCTTTCTCCACCACAGCGAGTATTCGCTTTGCAGTGCAGTGACCGGATGGACGGCGTGGGCGGCCCGAGGGCCGAGACTTCCAAATTGCTATTTCCAAGTTTGCGCTTTTGCATTGTGTCTCCTACAGACTCGGTCGGCGGCCCTTGCTCCTGGTTTCGTAGACTCCCAACAGCACCTCGCTTGGCACAGTGTTGAACCCGTGAGATAAATCGATGTGATTCCGCGCGGTGTTTCCAATCTATCTCACGGGTTGAATGCGGAGACGACCCGAGCGTTCGGCAGTCTCCTGGCAAGCTCCTCTGCGCCCGAGGAGGTATGGGCCACCACGAGTTCGGCGTTGTCATCATTCATCGGAAGGGAGCAGGTTACGACCACCTTCCCCGACAAATCACCTGTCTGATTCAGCACGTCCTCTATTCGCGACCAGTGCACTGCATCGATCCAGATCGAAACTTACAACGTCCGGCTTGTGGGCGGACATTCTCTAGCGGTCCACCGTCGCCATCTGCTTCTCCGTGTAACGCGGCCCGGCCACATTCTCCGGCGAGAGCGCCGCGTCGAGCCTCGACATCTCTTCGGCGCTGAGCGAAAGGTCTGCCGCGCCGACGTTTTCTTCGAGGTATTGCCTTCGCTTGGTGCCGGGGATCGGGACGATGTCAGGGCCCTTGTGCAGCAGCCAGGCAAGCGCGATCTGTCCCGGGCTTGCCCCCTTCTGCTCAGCCGCCTCGCGCACTGCCGATGCCGCTCGCATGTTCGCGTCGAAATTTTCGCCCTGGTAGCGCGGATCGTTATGGCGATAGTCGCTCTCCGGATACTCCTCGGCGCGCTTCACTGACCCTGTAAGAAAACCGCGGCCGAGCGGCGCGAACGGAACGAGCCCAATCCCCAACTCGCGCAGCAGCGGAATGATCCGCGGCTCCAGGTTGCGCTCCCACAGCGAGTATTCGCTTTGGAGGGCCGCGATTGGGTGCACCGCGTGCGCGCGGCGAATCGTCTGCTCGCCAGCCTCAGAGAGGCCAAGGAATCGGACCTTCCCCTCGCTGACCAAATCCGACATGACGCCAACGACGTCCTCGATGGGAACAGCAGGGTCGACGCGGTGCTGATAGAGGAGGTCAATGCGGTCAGTAGCGAGGCGGCGGAGCGAGCCCTCGACGGCCTCGCGAATATGCTCCGGTCGGCTATTCAGGCCCGCCATCGCGCCGTTCTCGATCTTGAACCCGAACTTAGTCGCGATAGTCACGCGATCGCGCTGACCCTCGAACGCGCGAGCGAGCAGTTCCTCGTTGGTATAAGGCCCGTACACCTCGGCCGTATCAAAGAACGTGACGCCAAGCTCGATGGCCCGGTGGATGGTGGCGATGGACTCGCGCCCGTCGCGCTCTTCAGGGGTTCCGTAAGCAAAGCTCATCCCCAT
>DASWCI010000103.1:0-3342 GCA_036390195.1 Gemmatimonadaceae bacterium | reverse complement strand
TAACGGATCGCGCTTAAGCTGCGGGCGACTCGCCCGCTGGCGGGTCGGAAACGGGGCTGATCGCGTCGAACCAGGCGCGCTAGTGAAGCCAAGGTGCCGAAACGCACTTGGTCGTCTCTGGGTCCACCTTGAGGTGCGGGTGTCTAGCGAGCACGGTGTAGGTTGACTGTGTCGCTTCCACCGTCTCCGTGACTCGCACAACGGCCAGCTTGCGTCGATTGACTAAGCTTTCCGGCCCGCACGAGTGACCCTCTTTCGCGATTGGCACGTCTTGGGTGTCACGGTTACTGAACTCGAAGCGAGCCGTTGCTGTTCGAGCTGTAAGAGTCGAGTCCCAGGTAAAGAACCAAATGTAGACTGTCGGCGGGAGCGAGTCCGGTAGTGCGGCAACGGCCGCGCCCTTTAGCGACGGGGGAATAATGCCAGCGGGAAGCGGCGCTGACCCGGCACGGCCCCGGTCTGTCGTAATATGCCAGGCGCCGCGATCGACGCTCGCTTCCCAGGAGAACTCTGAATATTCGCGATCCACGGCTGTGCGGCGGAAGTATTCATGCACCGCTGTTGGTGGGTGGAAGACTGCACGGTGCTCATCCTTGAAGCGGTCCTTGTACCCCTGGTTCCAGACGCTTGTGACATATCGCTCAAGGACCGGCAGGCCCGCGACGTCGCGAGTCCACGAGTACTTGGTCGTGACCATCAGCGTTCGAGAGTGATCGTTGTCCTCGAAGTACATTGACACACCGTCGAGCGCTGACCAGTCGAGCTTGAGTGAATCGTTCACTACAGCGGGCGTTGGCGTGCGCGGGAACCCACCATTTGCAGATGACCCGCTGTCAGTTGCTGCTCCCTCCGCACGCCCGTGGCGCTCACCGGTTGTCACCGTCACAGCCTCTGCAAGCGGGACAGCGTCACCGACGCCTGTATTGCTGAGCGCCATGCGCACGTAGTTGATCGGGAGGGCAAAGTTCAGATTCTCCGCGCCTCCTCCCCTTATACCAGAAACGACTAGGCCAACGACCTGACCTGCCTCGGTAAGCACAGGTCCGCCGCTCGAACCGGGAGAGACGGGAATCGATATCTGTAGCAGCCTTCGATCGCCGTCCTGCCGCTTTGCGCTGATCAACCCATCGGTGACCGTTGCTTCGAGTCCGAGAGGTGCGCCGACTGCGAGGACTCTTTCGCCGACAGCAACGCTGTCGGAGTTTCCAAGTCGGAGTGTCGGTGCGTCGGCGACTCCGATCTTCACGAGGGCAAAGTCATACCGACGGTCTATGGTGTAGACGCCGACCACATCAACCACCGGAGTCCCCCTGCGACGCACATGGACAACTCTTGCACCATCAACGACGTGTGCAGCCGTAGCGATAATCCCTAGAGGGGAGACAATTACTCCGCTTCCCACGATAGAGTCAGCACCGGTAACTGCGACCAAGCTCACGGTAGCCTCCAGCGCACGTTGAACCACGGCCGCGCGCGACGGAGGCGTCGCACGCTGGGCCGACACCTGATGGAGAGCCACAGAAAAGAAAGCGACCAGGGCTGAGACCGCGCGTTGCATAGTCGGAGACAGGTACATGAAGCACCTTCGGGTCGAGAGTTAATAGCCTAGTGTACGTGTCCGTCGGCCGATCGACAACGCGCCAGGAGGAGCGAGCCTGCTCATGACACGCGGCGTTGTGAAAATGCTCCGCCGAGGGTCTGCCAACTAGGGCGTTTTTGCGGCACCGAGGGGGCAACCTTTGGTATTGCGAGGATCGCGAAGCGCAACACCACGCGTGCCACGAAGAACTCCCAACAAGGATGTTGGTCGCCCATCCGGCGTTGTATTGCCGTTGGTAGTTGGCAGCGCCGACGGTCGCCGATGTCCGACCAAAAGGGCGTGAGCGACACCGCGCGCCAAAACGTGAGTAGCATTAGACGAATTTCGAGGGGGAGGTGCGGTAGGAAGGCCACTGCGAGCAGAAGGAGCGGTGGGCGCCGCCTCCAGGCGATTGCCATCCGCTTCGCAAGTTTGAACGTGAAAGGCATCGGAACCCCCAAGGGCGTGGTCTATGTGAAAACCTTAAGGAGGTCCCATCAGCGAGCCAGTGATTTAGATCACGAGATTCAGAATCACGTTTTTGGGAGCGCCGTCGCTGGATCGCGCTCCCTCTCCTCGTTTCCGACTATCCGCGCTGCAAAGACGCTCCGCTGTCTTGCACTCCCACGCGCTTCGCCCGCAGCTTAAGCGCGATCCGTTAGGCAGCACGTGTCGCCGCGTCCCGACTCCGGAGCACCATATGGTGAGTCGCTCGATGATTTTGGGTATTGCCTTCATCTGCATGGCCTCTCTAGACCCGGTGCACGGGGCTCTTTCAACGCAGACACTCTCAATTGGCGGGGTGATTGTCGCCGTTGGCGATAGCCAGCGTGCGACACTCGCGAAGCTGAGTGAGCGGTTCACGCTCGACGGACTGGATTCGATTAACTACACCGTGCGCGACCGCCCTCCTAATGACGCCGCCATCGGTTCCGTGAGCTTCTGGCATGGGCTGGTATCAATCGCTTCGAGGGAGTGGTACTCTGGTCGGAATGACGAGAGAGCTTTCGGTGTGGCCTTGATGGGAGCGCTTCAATCCTTGGGATTGCAGCAGCCTGTCCTCCTTATGGCAAGTTATGAGGCTCCTCAAGATCCCACCGGCGTCGTGAGGATCGCCAAGTTCGCTGCCGGGCAGCGCACTGTATCGGTGTACTACAGCGAGCAATCTGATGGTGGTTATGGCGTTCAGGTGAGTGAAATGATCAGCAGACGGCGACCTTGACGACACGTACTGCCCTAACAAGCGCTTGAAGCTGGCGGGCGCGTTGCCGCTGCGGCATGTGTAGGACTTGAGGGGGCGAACAATGGCCGATAAGGTACCATGTCCGATATGTGGCGCAGCGTCTGACGGCGGCTACAACGCCGTCGTTAGCGGTCGTTAGCAGCCACGAGTGAGCACAAAGACAACGGCCCCGCTTGTGCGGGGCCGTGTCCAAAGTCTGGTGTCCTGCCGTTGGACGAGGGCCAGCGATGTTGCGGACGCGGGAGCCTCGGACTCACCCGCTCACTTGTGCGGAACTATCAACGTTCCGGTCTGCGTCTCCACGCCCGTAGACACCGACACGTTGGGGAGGCGCAGACCGCCGTAGACCGAAGTTGCCGGTGCATCCACGGCCAGCACGTAGCTTCCAGGGCTCGCGTACGGCAGACGGAATCGGCCGGTCGCGTCGGACCGGGCTGTTCCTAGCACGCCCCAGGTCGCCTCGTCGTTCGGGTAGTTAGGATTGACGACGAGCAGTGCGATCGAGGCGTCAGCGATCGGA
>DASWCI010000102.1:0-10293 GCA_036390195.1 Gemmatimonadaceae bacterium | reverse complement strand
ATCTTGGCGCAATCTGACATCCACATAACTGAAGCAGGGAAGCTGATAGCTTTACAGCTTCTCAGCTGCAAGCTTTCTGGCGGCGTAAGGAGTCCGAGAAACTAGCTTCGCGCGCGTCTCGAACGCCTGTATGGAAGCTTGTGGCTAAAAAGCTTCAGTACAGTAGCTTGCAGCTCCCTGCTTTGGCTCTGTGGAGGTGAGCCGCAGCCCGGCGATCTAAACCACGCAACTACTTCGCGGCTTCTCCCTCTAGGTACGTATAACCTTCGAGCCCCGCGATGTAATCCGCTATGAAGGTGTTCGCCTCCTGACGCGCGAGGCCGGTCGCGTTTGCCACTTTACGCCGGAATGTCGCCAGGAGATCCGAGGCGCGGAACTGAACGTAATCGAGCACCTCCGTCACGGTGTCACCATGCACGAGATCCGTGACCTCGTATCCCTTCGAGTCTGACAACCTTATGTGCACGGCGTTGGTATCGCCGAAAAGATTGTGGAGATCGCCAAGAATCTCCTGGTAGGCGCCCGTCAGAAAAATTCCGATGATGTAGGGATCACCGTCGTTGAACGGGTGCAGCTCGAGACTCTTGCGTGCGGTGCGATCGCCGATGAAGCACTCGATCTTTCCGTCCGAGTCGCACGTCACGTCCTGAATCGTCCCGCGACGAGTCGGCTCCTCGTTCAGACGGTGAATCGGCATGATAGGAAAGATCTGGTCGATTGCCCAGCTATCGGGCAGCGACTGGAAGAGTGAGAAGTTGCAGAAGTAGCGATCTACCATCGTCGCTTCGAGATCGTCGATGATGTCCGAGTACACCTCCCTGTCTTTTTGCGCGATCCGGACAACCGTTGCGATCGTGGCGAGATATATCTGCTCTGCGATCGCGCGGTCCCGCAGGTTCAGAACTCCACTGTTGAACAGCTCCTGCGCGCGCTCCTTGTCGAACGTCGCGTCGTGGTAAACTTCCCGCACCCGTTTCTTCGAGACGCGCTTGGAGACCGACGCGTAGTCGGCTGCCATCTCGTGAAGGAGACCATGATGCTCATTGGTGAGCTCGGGAACGGCGTTGTCTGCCTGCGACTCGACGTCGATCACACTGAGGAGGAGCAGCGCGTGATGTGCCGTCAGCGCCCGGCCTGACTCGCTGATGATGTGCGGCATCGGCAGCTCGTGCTGCCGGCACGCCTCGGAAATCGTGTAGATGACATCGTCGGCGTATTCCTGTAGCGTGTAATTCACGCTCGCCTGCGAGGTCGAGCTGCTGCCATCATAGTCCACACCGAGTCCACCGCCAACATCGACGTGTGTGATATCAACGCCAATGCCGCGGAGCTCCGCGTAGTACCGCGTGGCCTCCTGCAGACCGGCCTTGATGTAGCGGATGTCGGTAATCTGCGAGCCGAGGTGAAAGTGAATGAGCTTGAGGATGTCGAGGCGACCGAGACCCTTTAGCTTGTCGACCAGCCTAATGAGCTGCGCGGTACCGAGTCCGAATTTCGATTTCTCGCCGCCGCTCTTCGCCCAACGTCCCGATCCTTCCGAGTAGAGCTTGATCCTCACGCCGGCCGTTGGTGTCACGCCCAGCTCGTCCGCTACCTGAAGCAGCACATCGACTTCGCTGAGCTGCTCGAGCACGATGAAAACCTGGTGTCCGAGCTTCTGTCCCATCAGAGCAAGGCGCATGAACTCATCGTCCTTATAGCCGTTGCACACGATCAAATGATCTGTGTGTTCGGCCAGACCGAGCACAGCTTGCAGCTCCGGCTTGCTGCCACACTCCAACCCGACGCCTGCCCCTTTTCCAAACTCGACGATTTCTTCGACGACGTGGCGTTGCTGATTCACCTTGATCGGATAGACCGTGGTGTATCCGCCTTCATACGCATATTCCTCGCGCGCGTGGGCGAATTTTTCGTTCAGCGATTCTATTCGCGATCGGAGAATGTCGGAGAAACGAAGGAGTAGCGGTAAGCCGACTCCCTGCTCTTCGAGGTCGTTAGCCAGCTCGAACAGATCGAGCTCGCGATCGGTCTTTTCGCGATCGGGTTTGACCACCACGTGTCCGGCATCGTTGATGTCGAAGAAGCCGATGCCCCAGCCTTCGATGTTGTAGAGCGCCCGAGCGGACGCGATAGTCCATGGCTCGGGCGGCGCCGGCGCCGGAGAAGGATGAGAATTCTTCGACGCGGGAGGAATGCGGGTACTGGTCATTTCAACATTTTATGGTGTGTGGTGCTCCAGTGGTACCGGCTCATTGTCACGGATAGAGACTCTCGATCCGCCAGGCATCGCCATCTCTCGTGTAGAGATGTCGCTCATGAAGACGATTGGGCTTGCCCTTCCAGAACTCGATTCGCTCCGGTGCCACCCGAAATCCTGACCAGAAGTTGGGCCGCGGCACATCGCGGCCCTGGAATTCCCGCTCGTATTTCGCCACCCGGTCATCGAGTGCCGTGGGACTCTCGAGCGGCTCACTCTGACGCGAAGCCCAGGCTCCGATCTGACTGAGGCGCGGACGCGTGGCGAAGTAGGCATCGGCCTCCTCATCTGCAACTTTCGTAACCGTTCCTTCGATTCTCACCTGGACGTCGAGTGGCGGCCAATAAAAGCAGAGCGCCGCCTTCGGGTGCGCGTGGAGATGGCGACCCTTTCTCCCGTGATAGTTGGTGTAGAAGACGAATCCCCGCTCGTCGAACGCTTTGAGCAAAACGATTCTTACCGACGGCTGTTCGCCGTCTTCGATCGTTCCGAGCGACATGGCATCCGGTTCGGGGATGATCGAGCGGTCGATCTTCTGGGCGAGTGCGTAAACGCCGCGGAAGCGCTCGATCGGATCCGGTGGGATCAACTAATACCTCGGCATCGTTGGATCGACCTGATCGATCCAGCGCAGAATGCCGCCGGCCAAATTTCTAACTTCGGCAACACCGGCGTCGGCGAGCTGCTGCGCCGCATACATGCTGCGTGCGCCGACCTTGCAGTAAAGGATCGTCTCCTTTTTCTTGTCCAATCGCGGGATCTCGGAGGCAATGTGATCGAGTGGAACAAGTCGCGCACCGGGAATGTGATTGATTTCCCATTCGTAGGGCTCGCGCACGTCGATGATCTCGAGTTCCGCTCCTTCCTCTAAACGGGCAGCGAGCTGCGATGGCTGAATCTCCTTTACCGCATTAGGTCGCTGTGCCGCGGTCACTGGCCCGCAAAACTCATCGTAGTCGATCAATTCCGTCATCTCGCGCGTTCCGCAGGCCGGACATTCCGGATCGCGTCGAATCTCGATGCTGCGGAACGCCATCGTCAACACGTCGATAGTGAGCAGCCTGCCGACGAGAGTCTCGCCGAGTCCAAGCAGGATCTTGATGGCTTCGGTTGCCTGAATCGTTCCTACGAGTCCAGGCACTACTCCGAGCACCCCGCTCTCTGCGCAGCTCGGGACCAGGTGTGGTGGCGGAGGCTCCCTGAACAGACAGCGATAACAAGGACCGTTCGGCGCACCAAACACCGACGCCTGTCCCTCGAATCGATACACGCTCCCATAAACGTTGGGAATTCCGAGCAGCACCGAGACGTCGTTTACGAGATAGCGCGTCGCGAAGTTGTCGGTCCCATCGACGATCAGATCGTAGCCGCGCGCGATCTCGAGGGCGTTGCTCGACACGAAGCGAGTCTCGTAGGGTTCTACGCGGACGTTTGGATTGATGTCCCGAAGGCGGCCTCGCGCGGAGTCGAGCTTCGAGCTTCCCACGGCGCCCGAGCCATGGAGAATCTGCCGCTGCAGGTTTGAGAGATCGACGGCGTCGAAGTCGACGACTCCGAGGGTGCCAACGCCGGCAGCCGCGAGGTACAGGGCGACGGGCGACCCGAGTCCTCCTGCACCTACCAGGAGCACACGCGATTCCTTGAGCCCGCGCTGCCCGTCAGCTCCGACCTGGGGGAGCAGAATGTGGCGGCTGTAGCGAACGAGCTCCTCGCGAGTCAGTTCCGGTTTCTCTCGGCCCCGTTCGTTATTCACGTCGTGATATATTGCGCGGTGAGTTCATGAGTTCATCACAAGGACGCTAACCACTGTCACTTCATCCAGCAACGCTTCTACCGCCTACTCCGACCGATTGATGCTTTTTAGACGCTTTTACGACGAGAATCTGGCGCAGGCGAGTTACCTGATCGCTTGCGAGAAGACGCGCGAAGCAATCGTCGTCGACCCCAATTCCGATGTCGCCCAATACACACGCGCGGCAGGAGCCGATCGCGTTCGAATTGCCCATGTGACGGAGACTCACATACACGCTGACTTCGTTTCCGGAGTCGGCGCGCTGGCGGATGCAGCCGGGGCTACTGTCCACCTTTCCGGCGAAGCGAGTGGAGAGTGGGGTTACGCCGCGAGTCTACTCAAGCGCGCCGACGTTTTACGTGACGGTTCCACCATCGAGGTCGGCCGCGTGCAGTTGCGAGTCCGGCATACACCGGGGCATACACCGGAGCATCTGACTTTCCTGGTCTCTGATCTTGAGCGCGGCGCTGACCCTGTCGGTGCGGTAACGGGAGATTTTCTTTTTGTCGGGGACGTGGGCCGTCCCGACCTGCTCGAGCGCGCTGCGGGTGTGAAGGGAAGCACGGAGACTGCGGCGAGGGATCTGTTCGCCTCAATCAGAGCATTCAAAGCGGAGCCAGACTATTTGCAGATCTGGCCCGGTCACGGCGCGGGCTCGGCCTGCGGAAAGTCTCTCGGCTCCATGCCGCACTCAACGCTCGGTTATGAGAAACTTTTCAACTGGGCGTTCCGAGAGATGAGCGAGGAGCAATTCGTGGAAAAAGTCCTCGAAGATCAGCCGATTCCGCCGCGCTACTTCGCCGTCATGAAACGCATAAACCGAAGTGGCGCTGAAATCGCGAAGAGTCCGGAGCCAAAGTATCTCGATCATTCGGAGCTCGAAGCAGCGCTCAGCGAGCATGCGACAGTGATCGACACGCGCCCGGCGGAGAAGTTCGCGGCAGGACATGTACCGGGTACGCTCAATATTCCGCTCGGCAAGTCTTTCCTGAACTGGAGCGGAGCGCTCGTGCCGGAGGACTGCGACTTCTACATCATAACTGAAGCCGAGAGCGACGATGCGGTGAAGCTTATCCTGAGCGACCTGCGCAAAGTCGGACTAACTCGGGTCCGCGGAATCTTTCGCGCAGGCGTTCTGCACGAGTGGAAGTCACGACACGGCGAGCTGGAGAAAGTCCCACTGCTCGATGCGCCAGGCCTGCAGGCTCTCGTCGCGAGCAGTGACGTTCAGGTGGTGGATGTCCGCAGCCCCGAAGAATGGAGCAGAGGACATTTACCCGGAGCTGTTCACATTCCGCTCGCACTCCTGCCTGATCGATTCGCTGAGCTTGATGCCTCTGCTCCGATCGTGCTGCACTGCAAAGGCGGCAACAGATCATCGATCGCCGCCAGCTTTCTGCAGTCCCAGGGGTTGTTCAATATTTCGAATCTCGCCGGTGGATACGACGACTGGGTCGCTCAAGGCCTCGCGGTCGAAGCGAAGCGGAGGTCATCGCCCGCCACGAGCCAAAGAAGTTAGAGGCAGACGAGCCGGCCAATGAGTCATCCCGTTTTTGTGCCGGCTCCGCTGGGCCGCCGTCGCGCAAAGGCGCCAGCAAGCTGGAGGGAACGGCTGGAAGCATTGCGCTACGTTCCCGCACTCTTCCGCTTGATCTGGCGCACTCATCGTGGCTACACAACCGCGATTGTTGTCTTGCGAGTTGTGCGGTCGGTCATACCGGTCGCGACCTTCTGGGTTGGAAAGCTGATTCTCGACTCGGTGATCGCGGCGAAGGCAGGCACGGGCTCGCTCTCGCACGTCTGGCGGTATCTGGCGCTCGAGCTCGCTATCGTGCTGTCTGGAGAAATCCTGGCGCGAGCGTCGTCACTGATCGAGAGTCTGCTGGGAGACCTTTTCTCCAATGCGATGAGCGTCCAGCTGATGGAACACGCCGCCAGGCTCGATCTCGCTCAGTTCGAGGATCCGGAGTTTTACGACCATCTCGAGCGGGCGCGGCGCCAGACGGTGGGACGGATCGCGCTATTAAGTCTGCTGCTTTCGATGTCGCAGGATGCGCTCACGCTGCTGACACTGGCGGGCGCACTGATCGCGTACAGTCCCTGGCTTTTACTTCTGCTCGCAATCGCGGTCATCCCCAGCTTTCTTGGCGAAACTCACTTCGCATCGCTTGGATACTCACTGCTTTTTCGCTGGACGCCCGAGCGCAGGCAGCTCGATTACCTGCGCTATGTTGGCGCGAGCGACAAGACGGCGAAAGAGGTCCAGATGTTCGGCCTCGCACCGTGGCTAACCGATCGCTACCGCGATCTCTCTCAAAAGTTCTACGAGGAAAATCGCAGCCTCTCGTTGCGGCGCGGAGTGGTGAGCGCCCTCCTATCGATACTCGGCACGATCGGATACTACACGGCCTACGTTGTCATCCTGATCCGCGCCGTGAAAGGCGAGATCACGATCGGCACCCTGACTTTTCTCGCTGCGTCATTCGGGCGTGGGCGCGACGTCATCCAGAATATTCTGCTCTCGGCGAGCAACGTGTACGAGCAGGCGCTGTATCTCCGTGACCTGTTCGTATTTCTCGACATGCGACCGACTATCGAGTCGCCGCCGGATGCGAGACCCGTTCCTTCAACGATCAAATCAGGATTCGTGTTCGAGAATGTTGGATTTAAATATCCGGGCAGCGACCGATGGGCGGTTCGTAATGTCAATCTGGTGCTGGGACCGGGAGAGCGCGTAGCACTTGTTGGCGAGAATGGCGCTGGCAAGACGACGCTAACCAAGCTGATGGCGCGGCTCTACGATCCGACCGAAGGGAGAATCACGCTCGATGGCGTCGACCTCAAGGAATACGATCTCGCGAGTCTGAGGCGCGCGATTGGCGTCATCTTCCAGGATTTCGTGCGCTACGACATGCGCTTCGACGAAAACATTGGCGTTGGTGAGATAGAATCTGTTCGCACTGACCTGGAGAAAAACAACGGCACACCCGTAGCGATAACAGCAGCAGCCGAGAACTCGCTCGCCGCGTCGCTGCTTCCGCGTTTTTCCAAAGGTTATCAGCAGATGCTTGGCAGGCGGTTCGACGAAGGCGTCGACCTGTCCGGCGGAGAATGGCAGAAGATCGCGCTCGCTCGCGCATACATCCGTGACGCGCAGGTGCTTATCCTCGACGAACCCACAGCTGCCCTCGACGCGCGGGCCGAGTACGAGGTGTTCCTGCGATTTTCGGAGCTGGTCGCGGGACGGATGGCCGTTTTGATCTCGCACCGGTTTTCCACGGTGCGCATGGCCGACCGCATCATCGTCCTTCGGCACGGCAAGGTCGAGGAGCAGGGCTCACACGAAGAGCTGCTCGCGAAGCAGGGTCTCTACGAGGAGCTGTTCACGATGCAGGCACAAGGCTACCGATAAGGAAAGTCATTAACTGCAAAAGAACGGGTGCGAGGCGTCAGTAGCGTAGATGCCAGTTACCGGTTCACGACGTCGGGACCTCATTAAGCGCCATTCGTGGCACAGGCAGTGGCTCTTACGCCACCGAGGTAAGTCAGGGCGTAGTGAACTGAAAACTGGCATCGGTGCCCCTAACAACTCGCACCCGTTCATTTGCCGTTCCCCTGTGTGCGAATGTCACTACGGATTCAAGTATTTCTTGAACCAGCCGAGCGCCTCGCCCCACCACAGCCTCTGATTCTGCGGCTTGCCTATCCAGTGCCCTTCGTCCGGAAAATCGATCAGTCGACTCGGCACTCCCTGGCGCTGCAGCGCAGTAAAAAGCGAGAGCCCTTCGGTGTACGGCACTCGGTAATCAAGCTCACCGACGACGACGAGGTGCGGCGTGTGAAAGTTTCCCGCAAAAAGATGCGGCGACCAGCGCCGATACACCGAGTCCATCGCATTCTTGTTCCAGTACGGTCCACCGAATTCCCAGTCACTGAACCAGATCTCCTCCGTGGCGCCATACATGTTCTCGAGATTGAACACCCCAGCGTGGGTGAACAGCGCCTTGAACCGGTTTGAGTGGCCGGCGATCCAGTTGGTCATGTACCCACCGTAAGATCCTCCGCCGGCACCCATTCGCGTCGAATCGAGCCAGGTGTTGCGAGTGAGCGCAGCGTCCAGGCCGTTCATGAGGTCGGTGTAGACCTTTCCGCCCCAGTCTCTGGAGATCTGGTCGGTGAAACGTTGCCCGTATCCGAAAGAGCCACGTGGGTTGATGGCCACGATGCCGAATCCTGGCGAGGCGAACAGCTGAAAATTCCAGCGGCCGTGCCACTGGTCGAGCCACTCTCCCTGCGGGCCACCATGAATGAGAAACAGCACGGGGAATTTTTTACCGGGCTGATACTGAGGAGGCTTGAGGACGAGACCCTGGACGCTGTCGCCATCCGCACCCTTCAACCAGAAGTCTTCAATGGGGTTGAGCCTGAGCTGAGCGACCAGCGCGTCGTTTTCGTGGGTGAGTCGCGTCACGCGTGTGAGACCCGACGGTCCTACGCTCGCGACATAAACCTCAGCGGGCCGTTCGGTTGCATCCTGTAACCAAGCCAGCGTTTTTCCGTCTCCCGAGACCGACAGCGAAAAATTGTTCCCGCCAGAAGTGAGCAGCTGCGGCGGCGATGTCCATCCCGATGACGCGCGCGTTATGCGGTAGATCTTCGTGCGACTTGCGTCGACGGTGTTGATGTAGATCGCATCACCACTCGGAGAGAAGGCGTATGCATCCGCGTTTCTGTCCCAGTTGGGAAGCAGCTCACGCGAAGTCCGACTCGCGCGATCGTACGCCATCAGGCGCTGACGATCCGACTCGAAGCCGGGGCGCGCCTGCGATGCGTAGATGATCGTGTGGCCATCGGGAGAGTAAACCGGATTCTGATCGGCGCCGCGATTGGCGGCAGTAATGGCGACGGGCGTGCCTCCGGTCACCGGCACGATGTAGACGTTCAGATCCGTAGACCATGCGTCTTCGCGGCCTTGGTCCTTGGCGGTGTAGGCAAGCTCCTTTCCGTCTGGCGAGAAGGCGTATGCCTCGCTACCCCCGAATGGTCCCGGCGGAACATCGTACTTCACGCCAGTGGTCACATCACGAAGTCCACTTCCGTCAGCAGAAACAACGAAAAGGTGGGAGCGTGTGGCCGGCGTCCATTCCGTCCAGTGCCGGTAGAGCAAATTGTCGGCGATGTGTGCTTTGACTTTACCGGTGTCCGCGGCTTTCGCGCGCTCAATGTTGCACGCGTCGCTGTCGCAGTCGGGATAGACTCCCGTTACGAAAGCAATGCGATCGCCGGTCGGTGACCACACCAGGCCGCCAGCGCCACCGCTGACATTCGAGATTTGGCGCGCATTTCCTCCGCTCGCGTCGGCGATCCACACCTGTCCGTTGGTGATGTAGGCGACACGCTTACCATCGGGCGACCAGCGGGCTTCGGCAGCGGCAGTATTCGCATTCGGGAATTGGAGCGGCGCCAGGTCGAATGGCTCGCCGCGATTTCCTTCTCTCGCAATACCAATTTGTGCGAGCTTGGTGACGGTCGTACGCTTGTTGGCATTGACATCAGTGATACGCAGAGAGTAGAGCACCCATTTGCCATCGGGAGAGATTTGCGGATCGCCGACATTGCGTACGGCTGCAAAATCCTCGAAGGTCATTGGGCGCAGCACCCGCCCCTGCGCAGAAGCATCGACAGCGAAGAGCGCCGCCGTCGCCAGCAGTATTCCTGTTCTCATGCTTGCTCGCTTGTGGGAGTTCGCGCCTTTGGCGATATGCTCTACCGCTGCTATTTTGGAATCGGGATGTCGTTCCACCGCGCCTGATCGAACGTGCCCGCTGGGAAATCCTCGTTGATGCGAACGTCGGCGTATTGCTCACGCCAAAATGGACGGCCGTTCCGAAAAACCAGGAACTCCGTCGGCACCTCGAACCCCTCGATCTCCTTGTAGTTCAGCACGCGGATGTCACTAACCAGAGTCCGTTCGCCCGCCTTCTGGCGCTGAATGAAGCGGACAAGTCGCAGGTGATCACGGTCGACCCACAACTGGTTGGATGTGGTATCACCTGCCTTGGCGCCGACCACGTACACTGGTTGTCCTTCCCACTCCTCGCTGCGAATTATTTCCTGATCCACGTGCAACGAATCGAGACCGCGGGTGATCGTCGCGAGGGGGGCGGCATATACATCCGCGGTCAGCAGTAGGAGCGGATTGACAGAGGGACGGAAGTCGACGCGAATTCCGTTGTCGAACGAT
>DASWCI010000101.1:0-1943 GCA_036390195.1 Gemmatimonadaceae bacterium | reverse complement strand
GTTCGACCGGCTGCTTACGCATTTCGAAAAGGAGGAGAGCATCGAGACGCTGCGCGGCAAGCTGCAGGACGACCTGATGAGAATTCACCATATGCTGAACCAGGCTACATCACGTAGCGTCGTCATCATGAACGAGATTTTCACGTCCACGACGCTGCAGGACGCGGTGTTCCTGAGTGAAAAGATCATACAGAGGCTCGTCGACCTGGATTTGCTGTGCGTCTGGGTCACCTTCATCGACGAATTGGCTTCCTTCAGCGAGCAAGTCGTGAGCATGACGAGCACGGTCGTTCCGGAAAATCCCACGCTTCGGACATACAAGATCGTGCGGCGGCCCGCCGATGGGCTGGCATACGCGATGTCGATCGCCGAAAAGTATCGGGTAACATACGATCGTCTGAGGGAGCGCCTGGGGTCATGAAAGCGTTCCTGATGTACAAAGATCGGGATTTCGACCTGCAGCAGAAATTGCCGTGGAATGAGCAGGCGCTGACGCAGGACCTGGAGTTGACCACGCTGCTCGATGCGATGGCGCTCGGCGACAAGTTTTTGCTCGACGTGGCAAAAAGCGCGGTGCTGTCCGCAACGACCAATGAGCTGGATACCATCCTGTATCGCCAGGCCATCTTGCGCGACTGCCTGAAGAACCCCGCCATCGTCCGCAATCTCTACGCTCTCGCGGTCGAAACGATGGAGAAGGAGAAGAAGAGTTATTGGAGCTTTTTGAGCAAATATCCCGCCGCTGTGCTGCGCAGCTCGATCGAGAAGCTGCAGATCTTCGTGACCATGCTGGGCAAGCTGAAAGCCGCCGCCGATCAACATGCCCATAAATTCGAGTCGGAGGGCTTTACGCGGATGTTCGCGATGCTCGAGCGGGAGCTCGACGACGAATATTTCGCCGCCATCCGCAATCATCTCAAGGAGCTGCAATTCCGCGGCGGAGTGCTGATGAGCGCCGAATTGGGAAAAGGCAACAAGGGCGCCAACTACGTCCTTCGTAGATCCTTGGAGAAACCGTCGAACTGGTTCCAACGGCTGTTTGCGCAAGGGCCACCGGCCTACAGCTATCGCCTCCACCCCCGCGACGAAAGCGGCGCCAGGGCGCTGTCGGAATTGAACGACCGGGGCATCAACCTCGTCGCGAACGCGCTCGCCCAGTCCACCGATCACATCCTCAGTTTCTTCAACATGCTGCGGACCGAGTTGGCGTTCTACGTCGGCTGCTTGAACCTGCATGGGCGGCTCGCCCAAAAGGGAGAGCCGGTGTGCTTTCCGCTGCCCGCCGCCGGCGGCGAGCGCAGACATTCGTTCAAAGGATTGTACGACGTGTGCCTCACCTTGAGGCTGGAGCAGGGAGTCGTGGGGAACGATGTGAATGCCGACGGCAAGAACCTCGTCATCATCACGGGCGCCAACCAGGGCGGCAAATCGACGTTCTTGCGGAGCATCGGCGTCTCTCAGTTGATGATGCAGTGCGGGATGTTCGTGCCGGCCGAGTCTTTCTCCGCCAATCTCTGCGACCGCCTTTTCACGCATTACAAGCGGGAAGAGGACGTGACTATGAAGAGCGGGAAGCTCGACGAGGAGCTCGCCAGAATGAGCGAGATCGCGGACAACGTCACGCCGAGCTCAATGGTGCTGTTCAACGAGTCGTTGGCCGCCACGAACGAGCGAGAAGGGTCGCAGATCGCCAGGCAGATCGTGCGCGCGCTGTCGGAACAGCGCATCAAGATGTTCTTCGTCACGCATTTGTATCAATTCGCGCACGGCTTTGTCGGCGAGAGGACGGGAGCCGTCATGTTCCTGCGCGCCGAGAGGCAACCCGGCGGAACGCGAACGTTCAAGCTGATCGAAGGGGAACCGTTGGAGACGAGCTACGGCGAGGATCTCTACCGCGCGATATTCGACGGCCGCGGAGAAGGCGAGCTGGAGACCCAGGAGAT
>DASWCI010000100.1:0-4019 GCA_036390195.1 Gemmatimonadaceae bacterium | reverse complement strand
CCTTGACCTCGTGCTGCGTGGCGCTCGTCGACCAACCGGCGGTGTACGTGTATCCCCACTTCGACGCTACCACGACCTGGCCCGGCTTGATCCCACGCTTCTGTAGACATGACGCTACAAAATCTTCCGCCCTGCCGTATGAGCGCGCGGCATCGATATAGCGGATTCCGGCATCGAATGCGGCATCAAGAACCTCGTGAGCGTGCAACTCCATCGCCTCCGGGTCGTAACGCCCGCCCAGATCGCTGGCGTGATTCAAGGTCACGTACCCCGGCCGCCCCAGCGCGGCGAGCCCGAGCCCGAGTTGTGCAGTCATTGGCCTGAAAGCTAGCCGCACAATTCTGTTCTGCGGCTCAGACGCTGGCGGGCACCCTTCCGCACCGACGAGTGCCGCTACATCGTTGCTATAACAGCGGAAAGGAGGCAGGGCCCCGTGGCGAATTCCATCAATCACCTCAGAACGATCGCGCTCGTCGGCCAGGCGGGTAGCGGCAAGACCAGCCTGGCCGAAGCACTACTCGCGAAGGCGGGAGCGATTCACACCGCCGGCAGTCTCCAGTACGGCACTACCGTCTGCGACTACAGCCCCCTCGAAAAACAACTTCAGCACTCCCTCAAGCTCGCCGTGGCGAGCTTCGACGCTAAGGTCGACAACGAATCCACCCGCGTCCACCTCCTCGATACACCGGGCTACCCCGACTTCCTCGGCCACGCACTTCCCGCCCTCGCGGCGGTCGAGACCGCGGCGATCGTCATCAACGCCCAAAACGGTATTGAAATGATGACGTCGCGCTTCATGCAGTACGCAGAGAAGCGCGGCGTCGACCGCATGATCATCGTCAACAAGATCGACGCCGAGAATGTCGATTGCGAAGGGCTGCTCGAGCGGATCCAGCAGACGTTCGGTCAGGAATGTCTGCCGCTCAATCTTCCGGCGGGCAATCGCGGCAAGGTCTCCGATTGCTTCTTCGCACCCTCTGGCGAGTCCGACTTCTCCTCAGTCGAAGAAGCGCACCGCAAGCTCGTCGAGCAAGTCGTCGAGGTCGACGAGACTCTGATGGAGAAGTACCTCGAAAAGGGAGAAGTCACCCCTGACGAATTACACGAGCCCCTCGAGCGTGCACTGCGCGAGGGGCATTTGATTCCGGTGGTCTTCACTTCCGCCAGAACCGGCGCCGGCATCGCCGAGCTGCTCGAAGTCATCGTCAAGCTGCTGGCGAATCCGACCGAGGGGAATCCGCCAGTCTATGTGAGTACGCCTTTGTTCGATGGCCAGCACCCTCAGGAGCTGACGGCGGTCCCCGATCCGGGCAAGCACGCGCTCGCGCATGTCTTCAAGATCGAGACGGATCCTTACATCGGACGCATCGCTGTATTCCGAGTGCACCAGGGGCGATTGACGCCGAACATGCAGCTCTACATCGGCGACGGCCGGAAACCGATCAAGCCCGGTCACATCTACACGCTGCGCGGAAAAACGCAGACCGAAGTGCAGGAGGCGATTCCTGGTGACATCTGCGCCATCGCCAGAATCGACGAGATCCAGTTCGACCAGATTCTGCACGACTCCGCCGACGATGCTAACCTGCACACGCGCCCGCTCGAGCTGCCTACCCCCGTCTTCGGCCTCGCTGTGACACCGAAAAACCGCCGAGATGAGCAGAAGGTGGCCGATGTGCTGCACAAGATCGCGGCCGAGGATCCTTGCTTCCGCATCGAACACAACGCGCAGGCGAACGAGATGGTGATGCGGGGCTTGGGCGAGATGCACCTCAAAGCCATCATGGACAAAATGGTCGGGCAGTACAAGCTCGAGCTCGACACGCGTCCGCCCTCGATTCCGTTCCGCGAGACCATCACCTCCAAGGCCGAGGGTCATAACCGGCACAAGAAGCAGACCGGCGGTGCCGGGCAGTTCGGTGAAGTCTTCCTTAGAGTGGAGCCGCTACCGCGCGGAAAGGGGTTCGAGTTCGTCGACGCCGTGAAGGGCGGGACGATTCCGCGTCAATTCATTCCATCGGTCGAGAAAGGCGTGCGCCACGTTCTCGAGACCGGTTTCGTCGCCGGCTTCCCGCTGCAGGACGTGCGCGTCATCGTCTATGACGGCAAGACGCATCCGGTTGATTCGAAGGACGTCGCCTTCATGTCCGCTGGCCGCAAGGCATTCCTCGATGCGCTGGCCAAGGCGCATCCGATCGTCCTCGAGCCGATCGTCGACATCGAGATCGTCGCGCCCGAAGCGAGGATGGGCGACATCGCGGGCGAGCTCTCTGGCCACCGCGGCCAGATCAGGGGCTCCGACTCGCCGCGGCCTGGCTTCGTGCAGATCAATGCGCAGGCGCCGCTCTCCGAGCTCGAGCAATTCCCCGCGCGCCTCAAGTCGATCACCGCTGGCCACGGCTCATACAACCTCGAGTTCAGCCACTACGAGCCCGCGCCGACGCAGCTCCAGCAGAAGCTGCAGGCCGCGCACAAGCCGCAGGCGGAGGCGGAGTAGGGTCCGGTCTCGTTCCTAGCGGACGACCAAAGCCCACACCATCAAGACAGCGACGACTGCAACGATCACGATAATGCGCGCGAGCCGCTCGATTCGCTTCCGTCTTGCTGTGTGTTCCTGCGAGCGTTGATTGATTTCCCCCACCAATGCTTCCGACAGTTCATCGAGCGCATCAATCTTCTTTTGAAGTTGAGCATCTGAAACTTTCAGCGGGTCGCCAGGGATAAGCTTGTCGTTGGTCGAGGCGACAAAGTGCTCCCAATTGATGTCAACGTCGAGCAGCTCATCCCCCAGCGTTTCGTTGCTCAGGGCTGCCTGGCGCAGATTCACAATCAGGCCCTGCACCTCGGCATCCTCCACGTTTAGGGTGCTTAGAGCACGCACCTTTTGTTGCTTCCTGCCACCCAGCTCATGAGCCAGAACGAAACCAAGAAAGCCAAAGTTCTCGATCTCGGTGAAGTGCTTGATGCGGATCTCCAGGTCATTCTCGCCCTGCGGGGCCTGCTCCGGGAATGCCGAGATTTGTGCGGCTCCGGTATTGGCATCATTGAACCGGAAGACGCGATTGATGCTGAATGCACTCACACTCATTTTCCCCTCCTGAGACGAACCGCTCCGCTCGATGGGCAATGCGGTCAACGTCCTCATCTTTCAAGATAACGCGAGCACCCGAAACGACTGGGATAGGGATTAGAAATCGCCGCGCACCCGTCGCCCGGTCTTGCCATCGCGTCGACATCATCCGCATCGTTGGCTCCATGCTTATCCCAGCTCTCCGATACACCTTCCTCGGCGCGGGAGCACTTGCCAGTCTCATCGCGGGAAGCGGGAAGCGGGAAGCGGGAAGCGTCCGCGTCACGATCGATACCGGCACGCTCGAAGGCCTCGACACCGCCGGCGTGACGGTCTTCCGTGGGATTCCATACGCAGCGCCGCCGGTTGGCGAATTGCGCTGGCGTCCACCGCAACCGGCGAAGCACTGGTCGGGTGTTCGCGATGCTAGCAAGCTCGGTCACAACTGCGTCCAGCATCAACCCTACTCCGACATCGATCCATTCGCCGCCGGCGTTTCTGAAGACTGCCTCTATCTCAACGTCTGGACGAACTCACTCGCTTCCCGCGTCCCGCTTCCCGCTTCCCGCACCCCGCTTCCCGCCTCCCGCCTCCCGCTTCCCGTTCTTGTCTGGATCCACGGCGGCGGATTCTGGGCCGGGTTCGGCGGTGAAGAACGCCACAACGGTGCGCGGCTCGCGCAAAAGGGCGCCGTCGTCGTCACGCTCAACTATCGGCTCGGACCCTTCGGCTTTCTCGCGCATCCCGCTCTCGCTGCCGAATCACCACACCACGCAGCCGGCAACTATGGGCTCCTCGACCAGATCGCCGCATTGCAGTGGGTGCAGCGCAACGTCGCGCGCTTCGGCGGCGATCCGTCGCGCGTGACAATCTTCGGCGAATCGGCGGGCGGAATGAGTGTCGGCTCGCTGATCGCGTCGCCCTTGGCGAAAGGACTCTTTCAGCGCGC
>DASWCI010000099.1:0-18727 GCA_036390195.1 Gemmatimonadaceae bacterium | reverse complement strand
CACTCCGGCCTTCTTGAAGTAATCCGTCACGACCTTGGAGCCGGGCGCGAGACTGGTCTTCACCCACGGCTTCGAGCTAAGACCCTTTGCTACTGCGTTGCGCGCCAACAACCCTGCCGCGAGCATGACGCTCGGGTTCGACGTGTTGGTGCAACTCGTAATCGCGGCGATCACTACGGAGCCGTGACGAATCGAGAACTTCTCTCCGTTCATCTCTACGTGAACACTCGAATTTTGTCCCGCCTGTTCATCCGGATCAGTGGCGACTACCGACGGGGAAAGCTGCGGTGATGCCGCAACCGCCATTGCCTGTTTCGCAGCAGCAATCGCAGCGACCGTTCCCGTGCGCTCGAGATCGGCGGCGAGCGCGTCCTTGAACATCTTCTTCGATAGCTTGAGCGGCACTCTGTCCTGTGGACGCTTGGGACCGGCGAGACTCGGCTCCACTGTGTGCAGGTCGAGCTCCAGCGTGTCGCTGAAGATCGGGTCCGGAGTGTCATCCGTGCGGAAGATTCCCTGCGTCTTGGTGTACGCTTCGACGAGCTGCACTTGCGCCTCGTCGCGTCCGGTAAAGCGGAGATAGTTGATCGTCTCGGCGTCGATCGGAAAGAATCCCATCGTCGCGCCATACTCGGGCGCCATGTTGCCGATGGTCGCGCGATCTGCCAGCGAGAGGCTGGATAATCCCGCGCCATAAAACTCGACGAACTTTCCGACCACTTTTTTCTTGCGCAGCATCTCGGTGACAGTAAGCACGAGATCGGTCGCAGTAGCGCCAGGCTGCAGGCGACCGTGCATCTTGAAGCCGACGACTTCCGGAATGAGCATCGATACCGGCTGTCCGAGCATGGCTGCTTCGGCTTCGATTCCACCGACGCCCCAGCCGAGTACGCCGAGTCCGTTGATCATGGTGGTGTGCGAATCGGTGCCTACGAGGGAGTCGGGGTAAGCGTAGGTCTGCTTGCCCACGACTTCGGTGAAAACCCCTTTCGCGAGATACTCGAGATTGATCTGGTGAACAATGCCTGTATCCGGCGGCACAACACGAAAATTGTGTAACGCTTTTTGTCCCCAGCGCAGGAACGCGTAACGCTCCTGATTGCGTCGGAACTCGAAGTCGGCGTTGATAAGGAGCGCTGCCTCTGATCCGTACTCATCGACTTGCACCGAATGGTCGATGACGAGATCGACCGGCTGCAGCGGATTGATCAGGCGGGCGTCGCCGCCGAGTCGCGCCAGCGCATCACGCATGGCGGCGAGATCGACGACTGCAGGAACTCCGGTGAAATCCTGGAGCAGCACGCGTGCAGTGCGAAATGCGATTTCCCTTTCGACTTGTCCCTTCATGTCCCAGGTGGCGAGAGCGCGCACGTCGTCGGCTTTGACGAACTTGCCGTCTTCGTTCCTGAGCAGGTTTTCGAGAAGGATCTTGAGGCTGACGGGGAGTCGATCTGCGTTCCCGCCTCCGAGTTGGGAGAGGGAGTCCAGCCGAAAGATCGTGTACTGCCGACCAGCAACGTCCAGCGTTGATCGGCTACCGAAAGAATTCGGGTGTGTCATTTCTGTTTTCCGAACTTGGCCGCGGCAGGCGCTGGCCAGTTTTGCGCGGAGCCACTGCGTCGCTCCGCGAGCGACACAGGCTACGTCAATTTAATACAAATGCGAGGGTTGGCGGGAACGGCAACTGAACCGGCGGGTGGCGTCCGCTGTGTAGGTGCGAGACGCCAGGTCACTACGCCGGGACGTTTCTTGGTCGAGATAAGTCAGGGCGTTGTGACCTCTAGCCTGGCGCCTCTGTAGCGGACGCCTCCCGCCCGTTCAGTTGCAGTTCCTTTTCAGCGGGCGCCTCCCGCCCGTTCAGTTGTAGTTGTTTTCAGCTGTAGTTGTTTTCAGCCAGTTTTGGTGGTCGGCTCGCTGGTCGGGTCAACCGTCGTCTTCCCCGGAAGTCCGGTGCTCCCCATCTCGAGCCTCGTCGCTGCGATGGCCAGAGTTGGACAATGATGGACGAAATCGCCATCCGCCGGCGACCATTCTACGACCGGTGTCAGCGGATAAGCCTTGTGCTGCGAGTCCATCGCCATAATGTCGGGAGCAAGCGAGGTACAGAGAGTACATCCGATGCATTTCTGCCGGTCGACCGTTATCTGCATCGCGCGCCGCGGGAAAACGCCGATCCCCCATGTGATGCATTCCTCGTAATGCTTGCACGCATCCATCGCCGCCGTGTACCCCGCTTCCAGCAATTCGTCGGTGTGCGAGAAGCTGAACCAGCCGATGTGAGTCACCTTGGGTCTGATCAGAATCATTGGTGGATGCGTCCAGGTACTGAACGGCGCCAGCTGTAGCGCGTGCATCATCGTCGTCGCCGCCCGCATGTAGATGGACGCGAATCCAGCAGTAGCAATGTCGTTCTCAGGCTCGAGATCGGTGGAGCCCGTATCGACCGCGATCACCGCATCCATTCCGCGTGCCGCGACCGTCACCGGCAGGTTGTCGATCACCCCTCCGTCAACGCAGCGCCGCCCCTGAATGATTCCGGGAGGATAAAAGCCGGGGAGTGCACACGACGCATAGACAGCATCGGCGACGCTCACATCGCGTAGACCAGGCAATCCCCACACGAGTTGTGATCCGCGCTCGATGTCCACGGTATTGACGAGAAGCGTCTTTTTCAGTTGATCGAAGCGTTTCTCCGTCGCGACAGCTTTCACGACATTTCGAAGCGGCTCCTCGAGATAGATAGCGGGTGAGTGCTGCCGCTCGAGCAGCATTCCGATGCGATTCAGACGGAATAGATCCCGACGCTGGAGGGCTCTGGCGCGATCGGCCATTTCGGATGCGTCCATCCCTCTGGCGTAGGCTGCTCCGATGAGCGCCCCAATGCTCGTGCCGGCGACTACCGTCGGCTCTATTCCGAGCTCCTTGAGGGCGCGAAAGACGCCGATATGCGCGAAACCCTTGAGCCCGCCCCCGCCGAGGACGAGCGCAACCTTGTGCGCTTTTCGGCGCGGCTTGCCGGGTGATAATCGTTGCAGGCGTTTTGGAGTCTGGCGGGTCATGCTAAGGTCGGGTGTGGGAAGCTATAATGTACAGACGTACATCACACACACTGAGTAAATCGATGACTCGTCCCACCGTTCTGCTCTCTGTCGCCATTGCAAGTTTGCTGACAATCCGTAGTGCTAACGCCCAAACGGGCGCCACGCCGGCGCTGATAACTCCCGAACAGATCGACGCCCACCTGCGTTTTCTTTCCTCCGACCTGCTCGAGGGCCGCGCCCCAGCCACTCGCGGAGGCCGAATAGCCGAGGAATACATCGCAGCCCAGCTAAAAGCTTTTGGTTTGAGGCCCGGAGTTGGAGACACCTCTTACTTCCAGCGTGTTCCAATTGACGTCGTGAAGGCCGATCCGAAGACGATTAAGGTCACCGCATCGGGTAAAGCCAACGCCAACCTTCGCTTCACCGACGATGTCGTTGTGTGGCCGGGATCCGCGACCGCGGCCAGCAACGCGCGTGGCGAGCTCGTGTTCGTCGGTTATGGCGCGGCTGCTCCCGAGTACAAGTGGGACGACTTCAAGGGCACCGACGTTCGCGGCAAAATCCTGCTTGTACTTGTTAACGATCCGCCCGCTCCGCCGTCGGAGCCGAATCTTTTCGGCGGAAAGGCGATGACGTACTACGGCCGCTGGACGTACAAGTACGAGGAAGCCGAACGTCGCAGCGCGGCGGGGGTGCTCATCGTGCACACGACAGGCCCTGCGGGCTACCCCTGGCACGTCGTGGTGAATTCGAATTCGACTGCGCATCGTCTCCTGCCTCGGGATCCGTCTCTCCCAGCCCCAATTGCCGTTCGCGGCTGGATCACCGATAGCGCAGCGACCGCTCTGCTCGCACAGGCTGGGCTCGACATGGCGACGCTACGGAAGCAGGCAGAGTCGCGCGATTTCCGACCAGTACCGACAGGCATCATCATCGATGCGTCGATGCAGAACAGCCTTCAGCACATGGCGGCAAACAACGTCATCGGCGTGGTCCGCGGGGTCGATCCGAAGGTGCGCGATGAGTACGTGGCTTACAGCGCGCACTGGGATCATTTCGGCATCGGTCCCGTCGTCAATGGGGATTCGATCTACAACGGCGCGGTCGACAATGCTTCCGGAGTCGCATCGATCCTCACGATCGCGCACGCGGCCGCAGAAGGCGTGAAACCACGCCGATCGCAGCTCTTCATCTTCGTGACAGCGGAGGAGTCAGGACTCCTCGGCTCCGAATACTTCGGTGAGCACCCGACGGTGCCGGCGTCGAAGATCATCGCCGCGCTCAACATGGACATCGTGCCCGTGAACGGGCGTGTGCGTGATCTGAATGTGCTGGGCGACAACAAGAGCTCGATCGGTCCGACCCTCGCCAGGCTGGTGAAGTCTGAAGGAATCCGACTCTCACCCGACGCACATCCGGAGGCAGGACACTTCTACCGATCTGACCACTTCTCCTTCGCCAAAGCGGGGATTCCGTCCGTCTCGATCGGAGGCGGCACCGACTACGTCGGACGCCCCACAGCGTGGGGCCTGCAGCAGGCCGAGGACTACACGGCGCACCGCTACCATCAGCCGTCGGACGAATACAGCCCGGATTTCGATCTCCGCGGCGCGGCGCAGCTCGCGGAGATCGTCTATCGGCTCGGCGTCACGATCGGAAACGCCGAAGTCATTCCAACCTGGAATGCTGACGCGGAGTTCAAGTCGCTGCGCGACGCATCGCGAAAGGGCCTGTGAGCTCCGGCCGGACCGCTCAGGAGTGAAAAAGGAGGAAACCGCGCAGCCCCCGCAGCCCCCGCAGCCCCCGCAGGGCTCGAAACCACCGCACCCCAGCTCCGATCCGCTGCTCGCCTTCCGCGAGGAGTTTCCAATCCTCGCGAAGACGACGTACCTGGTCTCGAATTCTCTGGGGCCGATGCCACGCACGGTCCCCGAGAAGCTGGCCGAGTACGCGCGTGACTGGGGCGAGCTAGGCGTGATGGCGTGGAACCGCGGCTGGTGGGAGCAGCCAGTCGAAGTCGGCAATGAGATCGCGCCGCTGATCAATGCCGGCAATGGCGAGATCGTGATGATGCCGAACGTCACTATCGCGCAGACGGCGGTCCTTTCGGCAATCGACTTTCCAAAGGAGCGCGATACCGTCGTGATGACGGAGCTTGACTTTCCATCCGTGCGCTACGCCTACGCTGAGATGGCGCAGCGTCTTGGCGCCCGGGTAGTAGTGGTGCGGTCGGACGATGGTCTCACGATCGATCCGGACAAGCTCCTCGCTGCTATCGACGAGCGTACTCGCCTCGTTGCCGTCTCGCACGTCCTCTTTCGCAGCGCGTACATCATGGACGCGGATGTGATCTGCAGGCGCGCGCACGATGTTGGAGCGCTCGTCTCGCTCGATTCCTTTCACGCCGTGGGTGTCGTGCCGGTTGACGTGAAACGGAGCAAGACGGATTTTCTCACTGGTGGAGTTCTCAAGTGGCTTTGTGGTGGACCAGGCGCCTGTTTCCTTTACGTGAGTCCGGCGGTCCGCGACCAGCTCAAGCCGGCGCTCACTGGGTGGCAGGCGCACGCGCGCCCGTTCGCGTTCGAAGAAAAAATGGAATACACCGCTGGTCCATTCCGGTGGCTGAACGGAACGCCGGTGATTCCCGCCCTCTACGCGGCGGCGGAGGGACCAAAGATTCTGCGGCGCGCCGGGATCGCCGCAATCAGAGCGAAGAGCGTCCGCCTAACCTCGCGTCTGATCGAGCTCGCCGATGCCCGCGGCTATAAGGTCAACGCGCCACGTGACCCAGCGCGACGCGGGGGAACCGTGGCGCTGGATGTTCCGCACGGCTACGAAGTCACACAGCACCTTCTTTCGCGGAACATACTGGTCGACTATCGCGTCGGCGCTGGTATCAGGATTGCCCCGCACTTCTTCACCAGCGAGGAGGAGCTGGAGTTGGCTGTTTCAGAAATCGAAACTGCACTTGAGAGCGGAAGCTGGCAGCGTTTCTCGGAGAAAATTGCGGTGGTCACCTGAGCCGTGTTGACGCCCGATGTTACTAGCTTGAACAATGCAGTGTCTAAAGAGTACAATAGACTTATACTCGACTCCTCGGAGGGTGCGTAGTCATGCCAACACCTTTTTTGAGTTCTGAAGAGTACGACGAGAGAGCACATCAGCTGTACAACGAAGGTCAGTATGATGAGGCGCTAGACGTACTTAGAGAGGGACTCGGTCTCTATCCGAACTCGGTGGAGCTCCATATAGGGGTTGGCTACGCCCACCACGCCCGCGAGGACTACGCCTGGGCCCGACGCAGCTTCGAGGAAGCGCTCGTTCTCGATCCCGATCACGAGGACGCGCTCGCCGGCCTTGGTGAGACCCTTCTAAAATTCGGACAACACGAAAACGCGCTCCGCAGCTTCAATCACACATTGGAGCTGGGGTATCAGGACGATGTGGAGCTGATGCTTCAGATCGGCCGCGCCCTGTTTCGCGAAGGGCTGATCGAGGAATCCAAGCAATTCTTCGAGATCGCCGCGCAGCAGACGCCCGATGCGGCCGAAGCGGTTTCGTGCATTGGCTACGCCGAGCACCGGCTGGGAAACGACGAGACCGCGATCTCGACACTTCGCCGGGCGCTGCAGATGGATCCCGATCACACCGAAGCGCGCATTTACCTCGGCAACATTTTCTACGATCGCGGTGATTACGAGGCTGCACTCTATCATCTGGATCGCTCCACTCCCGAGGATCACTGGGACGAGTTGGGAATCTGGAGACTGATCGAGCTGAAGAAGATGATCTATCGCCTGCGCGACAACGATCCCGAGCTACGTCCGTGGGAGGACAGGCTGCGTGATCTTTCGGGCGATCTAGATGACATCGACGAGATGCTGGCCGAAATCGAGGCCAAGTACATCGACGCAACTCAGACGGAAGCGAAGGGTCAGCTCGAGCTGTTTGGCGCGCTGCTTTCCAGTTTCGCTGACGTGAAGACAGCGCCCGAATCCCACCGCATCAAGACCGACGATGGCAACACATTTGAAGGAACGTGGGAAGAAATTGTCGACAAGATGCGCAATGCAAATTGCCTCAAAGAGAGTCCAAAACCGGAGCAGGATGCAGAGAGCTTCATTCGACGTAGCGCGGATGCAGGGCTTTTGCGCATCCTGAGATGAGTCCTCAGAACTCGGCCGCACTCGCCTCGCTGAATGGCGTGCGGCCCGTGCTGGCTCATTTCGATACGCCGCGCTCGGCGGAAGATCTCGCGGCCGACATCATCGATCTGTGGACCGGCGCCGAAAGCGCGCTCCAGGCGCTGGTCGGAAATTCATCGCTCAGCGGACAACAGCTCATTCGCGCCTCGCGTCAGGCGGAGCTGATCACGCTCGACCAGGCGCATGCGCTGTTGGAGTTTCTCGCTGCGCGCGACCGCGCCAACCGCACCAGCTATAAGCCGACGCAGGCGGACGGAGATGCGGCGGTCGACGGATTCAAAGCGCTCGAGTCGGCACTCACCGGCGCTGCGCCCGTTCAGCCACCGACACCGACGAGTCCTGTTCAGGCAGCATACACGCCGCGCCAACAGCGACCGGCGCAGCCAACTACGCCACCGCCGCCCCCACCGCCAGTTTCGCCGTACGCGCCACCGTCCGCAGGAGGACGGTACAGACAGCCGCCAGGTTACGCCGGCGGAAGATTTTCCGGCCCGCCGACCATCGAACAGCCGCCGCCAGGCTCGATACCTCCGGTCCCGAATGGTGGTGGAGCGGTCGGCGTTGGACGAACCGCGGTGCAGCACGCTCTCGCTGCGGCCGAGACGCGTGGTGGATTGCTCGGTCTCTCGATGTCGGTGTGGATCGTTATCGCGGTGGTCCTCGTGCTCATCGTCGGCGGCTATCTGATCTTCGCCCGCGGCTCCAGCGGCAGCAGCTTGACCGCCGGCATTGACGCGATGCAAAACGGCCAGCGCGAGCGGGCGCGTGGCGAATTCGCCAAGGCAGTGAAAGACGATCCCAATGCCGCGACGCCGCACGTCTTTCTCGCGAGGTTGGCGCGTGAGGAAGGTGACCTCGCCACTGCACGCGCTCAGCTCGATACCGCATTGCGACTCGAGCCCAAGAACGCGATCGCGTTGCGCGAGATGGGACTCGTCCTGTTCTCGAGCAAGCAATACGATCTCGCGCGCAGATTCTTCGTCCGCGCGGTGCAGGGCAATCCGCAGGATCGCGCCTCGCAAGGTTACCTTGGCTGCACTCTGATGCGGCTCAATCGCGTGCAGGAAGGAACGAAGTTCATCGGCAATGCGGGCACCGGCCCGTGGCAGGCGTGCCTGCAACCTCTGACAACGACGACAGCGCCACCTCCCTTGTGATCGAATTCAAAAACGTCGGGAAGATCTACAAATCACTCCTCGGCAACTCTGTAAAAGCGGTCGAGGAGTTTTCGTTGGTGGTGGCTGATGGCGAGATCCTCGGCATTGCCGGACCAAATGGCGCCGGTAAGACCACACTCATCGCGATGATGCTCGGCTATCTCCGTCCGACGACGGGAACCGTGCAGATCGGCGGAATATCGGCGCGTCATTACGTCGAGCGAAATGGAATCGGATACATGTCCGAGCTCATATCAATCAACCCGAAGTGGCGCGCTCAGACGGCGCTGGTCCGTTACGCAACGCTGGCGGGAATATTGGATGCGGAGATTCCACGTCGCGTGGATTACGTCGTCGAGCTTCTTGGACTAGCCGAGCACCGCGAGAAGAAAGTGAAAGCGCTATCGAAGGGAAATCTGCAGCGGCTGGGCCTGGCGCAGGCGCTCCTGCGTGATGAGCAGATTCTTGTCCTTGACGAGCCTACTCACGGACTGGATCCCGTGTGGACGCAGCGCTTTCGCGATATCGTCGACGAGCTGCGGCACCCCCAGCGCACCATAATTATTGCTTCTCACAACCTCGACGAACTGCAGCGTCTGGCAGATCGTGTCGCGATCATCGATCGAGGGCGACTCCAGCGCCTGGTGAGCACGGGTTACGAGCATGCGGCTCCGGCAGTTACTCGATTCAGAGTGACTCTTGTGAGTGGACACGAGCTGATTCGCGCCGCATTTCCGCAGGCCGAAGACGCGGGCCGCGGTGAGTACGACGTAACAGTGCGCAGCATCCAGGAGCTGAACGCAACGCTCGCTGATCTGATCAGCAAAGGCGCGCTGGTGGCGAGCGTCGTGCCCGAGCGCTCGGTCCTCGAGCAACAGTTCAGGGAAGCGGTCGGAGAATCGCAATGAGGCGGGGAAGACTGGCGAGGTACTCCCTTTGGCAGTTCCGTGATTTTTTCATGGATCGCGGAATAGCGATTCTGATCATCGGCTTCCTGTGGGGCTACGTATTGCTCGAACCCCTGCGCCGCGCAATGGGACAACGATGGCCCGGCGATCGAACTTCTCCAGTGTGGGCGCTCACGCTACAGGTATCCTCGGCCATCGTGTCGCTGTCAGTGCTGATCGCGCTGAACGGCATCGTTTCCACCGACCGCAAGTCTGGCTACTACCGCTTCTTGTTCTCGAAGCCGGTGAATCCAGTCGTCTACTACGCACAGCTTTTTTTCGTTTGCATGGCTGGCGTGGTGGCGACCATGCTCGTGCTCTCGAGCCTTCTCCACACGATTCTTCCCAGCTTCAGCGTCGTCAACTATCTGCTCTACACCGCGCTTATCTACATCGCGATGGGTGGAATCGGTTTTTTTCTATCGGTAGCAACGCGTTACGACTGGCTCACCCTCGCGGCCATTTGGCTGGGCGCCAGGATTCTGCGCGACGTATTTGGACCGCAGCACACTTGGCGCAGTAAGGTGGTAGAGCTGTTGCCTCCCGTTCACAAGCTCGACCAGGTGGCAAACTCCTTGATCGGGACGGGACGCGCGGATACGGGCGATGTTCTCTGGCTGGTAGGATACGGCGCGTTCTTCTTCGCGTTGGGGCTGTTCATTCTTCGGCGAGGGTCGCTCGCCGACTAAAGGTCGTCATTGACATAAACTATTTACTGCAACAGAACGGGCGGGAGGCATCAGCCCATAAGGTGTTAGTTCCCAGGTCACTACGTCGGGACGTAATTGACGCGGATCAAGGTACAGGCAAATGCTTCATTCAATAATGCCAAAGCGATACGTCTGGGCGTCGTGACCTGGCCTCTCGCACCTGCCTCGCTGACATCTCCCGCCCGTTCCTTTGAATCCCTCTTTCAACGCACGGAACTTTAGTCGGCAATGGATCCAAAGAACATTCACCGCACCGTCCTCCCAAACGGTTTGACGGTCCTGGTTCAGGAGGACCGGTCGGCTCCGGTCGTCGCCATCGTGACTTACGTGAAGGCCGGCTACTTCGATGAGACGGACGAGCAGAACGGATTGGCGCACGCACTCGAGCACATGTTCTTCAAGGGAACAGAAAAGCGCGGCGTCGGAGATATCGCCAAGGAGACGAAGGCGAGCGGCGGATACCTGAACGCACACACGATCTACGACAACACTGCGTACTACACGGTGCTGCCATCGTCGAGCTTCGCTAAAGGGCTCGAGATTCAGGCGGACGCGTACGCCAATTCGGTCATTGATGCCGGTGAGCTGGCGAAGGAGATGGAAGTCATCATCCAGGAGGCGAAGAGGAAGTCGGACAACCCCTCCGCCGTAGCAACCGAGACTCTCTACGAGCTGCTGCACGACGCGCATCGCATGAGACGCTGGCGCATTGGACGCGAGCCCGGCCTTCGCGCATTCACGCGCGAAATGATGAACGGCTTTTACCGAAACTTCTACCAGCCAAGCAATACGATCCTGAGCATCTCGGGCGACATCGACGCGCGCGACGCGATGCTCGGCGTCAGTGAGCTGTATGGGGATCTGAAGCCGGGCGATCCCGTTCGGCAACCCGGACCCCCGGAGCCGGAGCGTACCGGCTTTCGCTATCGCGAGCTCTCCGGCGACATCGCACAAAGCCAGCTCGTTTTCGGCTGGCGCACTCCCGGCACGATGGATCCTGATACCGCGGTCCTCGACGTGGCTGCGGCGGTTCTTGCCACTGGACGCGCGTCCCGATTGTACCGCGCAGTTCGCGAGAAGAAGCTTGCGTCATCGATTACCGCTTACGATTACACGCCCACCGAGCTCGGCGTGTTCGTGGTCCACGCCGAGACAGAGCCCGAGAATACTGCCGAAGCGGCTCGCGTGATCTGGGATCAGCTGCACCAGCTGCGCGTTGGTTCCATCGAGGACGATGAGCTTACCCGGGTACGTCGAATCTTCGAGGCGCGATGGGTTCGCCGTCTCGAGACGGCGGAGGGGCGGGCGAATTATCTCTCCGAGTGGGAAGCATTGGGTGGATGGCGACTGGGTGACGAGTACTTCAAGCAGTACATGTCGGCGTCAGCCGACGACATCCAGCGCGTCGCGCGCAACCATCTTGCCGAGGAGAGAGCCGCTGCTCTGATCTACCGGCCTGAGAGCGCCCCAGTGGTTGCCGTCGACGCGACCGACATGAAGCGGATTCTCGGAGAGGGTGGATCGGAGCGGCTTCCAACTATTCCCCAGCGTCCACAGTCGACGCCTCCGGAGAAAAAGAGCGCCGAGGTGGAAAAGGAAGAGGCGGGAGTTTCCGTCTTTCGCACCTCCGAGAAGGTTCCAGTACTGGTGCGGCGAAAAGCCGGCGCTCCGCTGGCGAACATCGGTGTTTTCATCGTCGGTGGCGCCATAGAAGACGAAACGGAACAGGCTGGACTAACGCTTCTCAGCGCCCGCACGATGCTCAAAGGAACCACGACGCGCACGGCGGCGCAGATCGCTGAAGACTCCGAGATGCTCGGCGGAACTATTTCGGCGAGCGCGGGCAGTGACAGCTTTGGCTTTTCCCTGTCGGTGCCTGTCGCCCGACTGCCGGAAGCGTTGGAGCTGCTCGGCGACGTGGTGCAGCGTCCAACAATTGCTGACGACGCATTAGAGGTCGAGAGAGCCGTCGCGCTCTCCAACGTCGCGATGTTGCGCGACGACATGTTTCGCTATCCGGTGCGACTCGCGAGCTCCGCAGCTTTTGGGAGCCATCCTTACGGTACTCCAACCGTGGGCACCGAGGAGTCGCTCCGGTTGATTACGGGGGATCAGGCCAGAGAGTGGCACAAATCACGAGTTCTCGAATCGTCAGTCGTCATCGGGATTGTTGCGGATGTCGATGCCAGAGAGGCCGCCGACATCGTTGCGCGAGAATTTTCCGCGCTGCAGCTGAAAAAACCGCCAAAAGTGGGAAAGCCGCGCTGGCCCAAGAGTGTAAAGATCGCCGCGGAATCGCGCGACAAGGCTCAGACGGCGATAGCGCTCGGTTTTCCGGCACCATCGCGTTCCGACGATCTCCGTTTTGCTGCCAGTCTTATCGCGACGGTGGCGAGTGGGTTGGGTGGACGCTTCTTCGACGAGCTCCGCGATCGCCAATCACTTGCCTACACAGTGCAGGCAGCGGTGAACGAGAAACGGCTGGCCGGGATGTTTCTCTCATACATTGCGACTTCGCCGGAAAAGGAAGGCGTGGCGCGTGCTGGTCTGCTCGCGGAATTCGCGAAGCTGCGCGAGGACACGGTTTCGCCCGAGGAGTTGACTCGAGCGAAGGAGTACGTGGTTGGCTCGCATGCGATCAGTCGGGAGAGCGGAGCCGCGCTGCTGGGTGAGATGCTCGACGCGTGGATGTTCGGCGAGGGACTACAGGAAATTCTGGAGCACGACACGCGAGTACGAGCGGTTACCGCTGATCAGATGCGCGATGTCGCGCGAAGGTATTTTGATCCGGATAAAAGGGTGGAGGGAATAGTGCGAGGAGCAGGAAGGACCGTATGAGACTGTATGAGACTGGGGTCCGCAGTCCGCAGTTACTGCGCGCTCGCTCTCAATCCTTTCTCCGCCCTGACAATCTCGTACGTAGCGGGTCTGAGCCGCCCGCTCGCCGCGCGTAATCCCCGCACGGAGTTGTAATCCCCTCCCTCGTATACGACGAGCCCCTTTATTGGCGCCTCGGCGGTTGCCCACGCGAGTGCTCCCTTGATCGTGAGCAGCTGGTTCTCCTCGCCGTGCACCAGCGGATAACCGCCGACGAAGACCCAGTGGTCCTTTGGCTTCGGAAACTGACGCATCCACCGCTGAGCGACGCGCATGTGGGTGTCCAGCGATCTCGCCCCATCGAACCCAGCGAACAACGAAAACATTACGGCATCGATGGGCGTGCCCGGTCGCGCAGCCCACGCGTAGAGCGTGCTGTCGCGAGTACCGTAACTGCTGATCGGAACCGCGACCTTTATGCGCGGATAGATGTAGTGCGCAACGCGCGCGGCGCGCGCGAAGTAATCGATCCAGTAGCGCGGTGATTCCTCGCGCAGAATTCGCGTCCCTTCCTCCAACGGATCGACAGCCGGAATCAGGTAGTCCGGCTTCAACCGTCGTGCGATCATATCAACGTCCTTGAGACGTGCAATCGTGTACGTTTCGCGTGACTGTCTGAACTCCTCTTCCCCTTTCTTCGGATAGCCGAGCGCGACGATCAGAATGGTGCTGTCGGCACGCGCCTGCTCGATCGACCGCGCGAGAGAGTCGAGGGCGATTCCGCGGGCTGCTTCCGGATCGACCACCACACTGATCGCGTCGACATCCAGTGTGTCCGCGAGCGCGAGATCGTTCCTGATCGCGAGCGGCGGCGGCCCGCTCCTCAGATCG
The DNA here is from genome assembly GCA_036390195.1 of Gemmatimonadaceae bacterium. Classification (GTDB taxonomy): domain Bacteria; phylum Gemmatimonadota; class Gemmatimonadetes; order Gemmatimonadales; family Gemmatimonadaceae; genus UBA4720. The sequence continues at coordinate 4,959 of DASWCI010000099.1, read as the reverse complement.
GGAAAGATCTTTAGCCCGATGCGGAAATCTCCTTCGGGATGCTCCTGCAGCTGGTCCTTGTCGTGTGATTGGTAGCTTCTGATCCCCGCGTACGCGCCGGGCAGCTCGACCACTACCAGCGCCGTCATCGCAATCGCTGCTCCCGCGAGTGCGACGCGCGCCATTCGGGTGAAACTCCATCGAGCAGGCAGGGAAGGCGCGAACAGCGGAACCTGGATGTAGATCGGGTTCCAAAGCGCAGGCGTTCCGAAAAACGTTCCCAGCATGCTGGCTTGCGCAGCGTTGAGCGCCAAACCGAATTCGGCGGGCGAATGACCGCGCGTGATCATGAACTTCGTCACCGCAACCGTCGCGATGATGATGTTGTAGACGAGGAGCGGAAATCCGAGCAGCGGAGTTACTAGTCGCCTGCCAAGCGCGTAGACGGTCTGCAGCACGAACAGCAGAGCGGTGAATGGCCACAGCCACGAGACGAGCAGGATCGCTCGGCCGTACAGCAGCGATTGCGAAGTGTAAGCAACTACGAGTGCCGGAAGAATCAGCAATCCGGCGATCCCCGTAAGGGCCTGAAAGCCGCGCGGAATGCGTCGCAGCTGTGCGATTCGACCCGCCATCAGGATGTCCCACGCGATCATCGCGACCGAGAGCGCGAGGTAAATCGCGCCGAGCAGCCTGTGCGAGGTCATCGAGCGAAGCTAGACACCGCTGGACTTGGTCGCAAGCAGTTGCACTCGCTCACCTGTGCTGGCAAGCACCTGTATCGATCCATACTTTTCGCTCGCATGGCTCGCCACGCTCTGTTCAACCTTCCCAATACGATTTCGCTCTCGCGCGTGGTGTTGGCGCTGGCGTTCGTGCTGGTGTCGGAGCCCTGGGATCGCATCGCGCTGATTGCAGTCGCCGGCTTCACGGATTTCATGGACGGTTGGTTGGCGCGCCACGAAAAATCGGAGAGCACTACCGGTGCACTCCTCGACCCGCTCGCTGACCGAATTTTCGTTCTCGTCGCGATATCGACCTACCTGGTTGAGGGTGAGCTCACTACCGCCCAGTATTTCATATTCCTCACACGCGATTTGGCTACGGCTGCAGGGTTTGTAATCGCCAAAATTATTCCAACGCTCAGGCCCGCCGTGTTCAGGGCGAGATTGCTGGGCAAGATTGTCACCGTAGCGCAAATGATCACGCTGGTCGCGATCATAGTCGTACCGGAGCTGACTGACTTTCTCATCGTGACGATCGGAGTCGTGTCCGCCGCATCTATCGTCGACTACACGATCGCAGTCTGGCGCGGACGGGCGCGTTCGAGCGCGGCCTGATGCGCGGCGCGCAGGTCATCGTTCGCGTATCGCTGACTCTCCTTCTGCTCCTGCCGTCGGTCGACAACGCGCAGCTACCACAACAACCCCTGCAAACGGAAGCCAGGCTCGACGCAATCATCGCGCACACTGCTGGCGTTGAAGCGGGTCTCGGTTTGACTGTTCCGGCTGGGATCTACGTACGATCCGGACTCGTCGCGGGACTCGGGGCCGGATTGCACGGCGTCGAAGGTCGGACCGATCTGATCTCCAGATTCAGCCTCGATCCTTTTCGGCAGAGTCGCTGGGCGCCTTACGGAGGAGGCGGAATATCCGGTCGGTACCGCTCGAAGCGCGACGGCGGCTCTCGAGCCTACCTTATGATTTTCCTCGGCGTCGAAGGACCGTTGCCACTCGGACGCACGTCGGGGATCGTACCTGCTTTTGAATTGGGGCTCGGCGGCGGGGCTCGCGTCGGCGTCGTGCTGCGGAGGGGGATCAACGCGCGGCGGTGATCTTCACTCAAACAGCCTTTCTGATCTTGAGCGGCTGGGCGAACCTCTCACCCAGCACTCTGAGCTCGTCTACCTCTGACGGCGCCAGCTCATGGTAGCGCTCCGCCAGGTAATCCATCGTGTTGTCGAACCAATCCCGCTGGTCCTCGGGCGCCGAGCCGACTACGCCGCAGCGCATGATCTGCTGAAACAGCTCGTCCCGAGCCTCCTCAATTGGAGTTGCCGCTCGGACTGGCTCCTTCCGGAATCTGTTTTTTTGGATGTTCATCAATTCGGTTGGAGTGAAAAACGTCTATGAAATCGTGCTCTCTAATCTACTCTTCTTAGACACCAATTCATACCAGAAAGGTTCAGGCTGCAGCGCGCCTTTTGATGAAATCCAGCAACAATTCCGAGAGATGCTCAGGGTTTTCCTCCGGAACGAGTCGCGCCACTCCACCGAGCCGTACGAGCCTGGCATCGGGAATCGTATTGACGAGCCGGTCAGCGAGCTTCGGGTCCACCCATTTGTCCTCGTCGCCCCAGATGATGAGTGTGGGGGCCTTGATCTCTCCGTACTCGTCCTCGTCGAGATCAGCTTTGTTCACCGCGCTTGCCAGCGTCAGAAGATGCTTCGCCCCATCCTTGCCCACGAATGGCGCGAGATAGCGAGCGATGAGCTTCATTGGCATGTGCTCGGGATCGGCGACGCTTCCTCTGAGCACTCCCTCCAGTAAAGGTGCAGCTCCCATCACACCGCGGGTGAGAGTGAACGCGAAGCGCGCAGTGCGTCGCTGCATCTGGGTGATGTCTTTCGCCGGCAGCTCCTCGAAAGCGGGAGTATTTATCAGCACCAGCTTGTCCACCCGCTCAGGACGGTTTGCGGCAAGCTTCATCGCAACGTCGCCTCCGAGGTCAACCCCCACGACGACGGCGCGCGACACGCGGAGAACAGTCATCGCAGCATCGAGATACTCCGACTGCGCGGCGATTCCGAAGTCTGCGTCCATCGGTCTGTCGGATTGTCCATGTCCGAGCAAATCGACCGAGTACGCAGTATGACCCGCCGACGTGATGGCGGGAGCGATCGCGCGCCACAGAAAGTTGCACGTCCCGAATCCGTGCAGGAGAATGACGGCCGTTCCACCATGCCCGTAGCGCTCGACGTGCATCGCTCCCGAACCGACTGGAGCTCTCAGGACATCAGCTTGCATCTCAGTACCCCTCTCTTAGCTTTCGCGTCACAACAAACTCCGCCAACGCACTCGAAATCAAATTCTTAAGATGCCTCCCACCAACGACCGGCCGCGTGACAGGAACGTACCCCCGCGAAACACTGTCAGGGAGGCCCGTGCATCAAGTCGGCCAAAGGCTTTCTGGTGGGTGCTCGGCGTGATCGCATTTATCGGCGTTGCCGCGCTCGCGTACGTGGTGGGGAAGCCCAAATCGCGGTCGGCCGAGGTTCGTGAGGTGGCCGACACCACCAACGCCGGGCCGGCTCAGGGCTACGTCATCGGCAAAGTCGATGCCCCGGTAAAGATCCTCGAGTACGCCGATTTCGAGTGTCCGTCGTGTGCGGGTTTTGCGACAGTGACAGAGCCTGATGTGCGCACGCGCATCGTTAACGCGGGGCTCGCCAACCTTACCTATTACGATTTCCCGCTCACCCAACACCGCAACACCGTTGCTGCATCCAACGCCGCCGCCTGCGCGGATGAGCAGGGAAAGTTCTGGCAGATGCACGATCGACTGTTTCAGGCGCAGGATGAGTGGAATGGTGAAGCGACCGATGCCCCTAAGCCCTTCTTTCGGCGCTATGCGAGCGAGGTCGGCGTGCCTGATTTGGCCAAGTGGGAGAGTTGCTACGACAGCCGCAAGTATCAATCGCGCATCAACGCCAATCTCGCCGATGGTCTGAGGCGAGGAGTGAACTCCACTCCAACGTTCGTCATCGGCAATAAGCTGTATCCCGGAATGCGCTCGTACGACGAAATGAAAGGGCTCGTCGACTCGATCGCGAAAAGCGCGACCTCACCGGTCGCGACGGGCGGAGCCGGGACACCAGCGCCCAAGAAGTGACGAAGCGGATGATCGTGGCCGCGCTCGCGCTGGCCGGGATCTTCATCAGCCTTTACCTAACGCTCTACAAGCTCGGCGTCATTGGTGAACTGAGCTGCACCATCGGCTCATGTGAGACTGTCAACACAAGCAAGTGGTCCCGTTTCCTCGGACTGCCCGTGGCGGCCTGGGGTCTGCTTTTCTACATCGACGTGTTTCTGATCGCTTTCGTCGGAACACTCGAGAGGTTTGAAGACGAGCCGATCATCTCGCTCGTGATCGTTGCCGAAGCGGCGGTAGGTGTGCTCTTCTCGGCCTGGCTCACCTATCTCGAACTAGCCGTGATTCACGCGATATGCGTTTGGTGCGTGACGTCTGCTCTGATTGTCACCGCTATACTCGGTGTTGGCATCGCGGATTATAGGGAAAGCCGCGTACCCGTAGCCCTCTAGTCCAAAAGGTGGGACCTACGCTCTTTTGATGTCTCCTGCGCGAGACGCCTCATCCAGCCTCAGCCTCGGCTTGTTTTCCGCGGCCATGTCCTCACCTTCGCGCTGCATCCGCCGCCGGAACGGCACCAGGTCCCTGCCCAAATGCACCAGAGCCCGAGTGGCCACGGTGCTCGCGAGCGGCTCCGGTATTCCCATTACGCGGATGTAAGTGTCGATTGCGCGGTCAAATGAAAGATCTTCCGCCAAGGTATCGACGAACATGAGCGCGTTGTCGACGTGACCACGAATGATCGTCTCTTCGGCTCGCGCCTGAGACAGGCGTAGCCGCCGCTCGGCGTTCGGGTTTAGCTTGCGGCCGAAGATCGATTCAGGAAACAGATTGCGAAGGGCCATTTAACCTTCCGTCGTTGACCGTGATTGGATGTTAGGCAGGGAGCGTACCATCGGATAGGGCTTGCGGAACGATGGCGCGGCAAGAACCCCGCACCTGCAACTGAACGGTGCGATGCCGGGAACTTCAACTGAACGGGCGGGAGGCGCCAGCGTAGCAAGTGCCAGGCGAGAGGTTACGACGACGGGAGGCACCTATTGCCATACGGCACAGGCAGTCGCTTGTGCCCTAAGGGCGCCGATGACGTCCCGACCCAGTGACCTAAC
>DASWCI010000098.1:0-3329 GCA_036390195.1 Gemmatimonadaceae bacterium | reverse complement strand
GGCAGCTTACCAACGCCGCGCAGGCCAAAGCTTCCGAAGTTCATGGTGCCGCGCACGCCCGCTTCACTGGTGAGACCGGACTGGCGGCGCCAGAACAGGAAGGGCTCGACGGCTGTTCCTGGCGCGAACGTCGTGATACTGCTGTACACACCGTAGAAATCGTTGCCCGGAATATTCTTGTCGAACCTGTCCTGCTCGACTTTCACTACCGAGGCCGCAAATGCGTCGATGTGGTAGCCGTTGCCGCCGAGTGTGCCGCGCGCCCCGTCGAACGTGCGCGCGGTGTTTGCCCAAGGAAGCGAGCCAACAAGTCGTCCATCGCCGAAGGTGAGCTCGAGCCGGCCGGCGCGGAACAGCTGCGCGCTATTGTCTGCCCCTATCTGTAAGTACAACTGGCGCAGATCCGCGTGGTCACGGAACGGCGCACCGGCAGGCGCCTTGTTCTTCCACGGCCCGCGGGCATCCATGCCCTCGACGAACAACGAGGTATTGCGAGTCGGTCGAACACGCGCGTTGAGAAGAACTCGAGTCAGGACGTACTGATCCGAGTTGTCCGGTCTGAATCCGCCATTGTTGTACGCCTCCGCACGAGCGCGAAGTTGCCCGCCGACGCTCAGCCACGCGGGCAAGGTGTTAACCGGTGGAGATTCTGCGGTGGTTTTCGCAACGTTGCGATCGCGTGACGACATCTGCCCGATGGCAAGCGTCGGAGCGACAAAAAGAGTCACCATCACAGCGTAGCAGTGACGCATTGGGATCAACGAGAAGAGGAGGGAAAACCCGGGATTTTTTGACCGCGCGCAAATGTAGGGGCGTGATTCAGTCTTGCGCAAGAATGAAAAAGCGCAATACTTCCCTTTTGCTCCGACAGGAGAGAGTTGAATTGACGAAAGCCGCTGACGTAATGCAGGGCACACTGGACCTACTAATTCTCAAGGCGCTGTCGATCGAGCCGATGCATGGCTGGGGAATAAGCGATCGCATTCAACAAATGTCGGATGATGCCTTCCGGATCGGACAGGGCTCGCTGTATCCGGCGCTGCACCGATTCGACAATCGCGGCTGGGTCACTTCCTATTGGCGGACTACCGAGAACAACAGGATCGCGCGGTACTATGAGCTCACTGCGGCAGGAAGGCACGCACTAGCTGAAGAGGTCGCGCGCTGGCGGTCCTACACCGGCGCCGTCGACCTCGTCATCGGCGCGGGGCAGCAGCAGAATACTTCGTGATCAACCTGGCGTGAGCCGCAAGGATCTTCTTCTGGTTCCGTATAATTGCTTTCTGGTTCCGGAGGATCTTGAGCTGGTTCCCAATCACCACGGGGAGGCGCTTCTGACTCTCTAGAATCTTCGTTTGGTTCCTGATGATTACCCTGTCGTTTGCCAGGATTGTCTGCTGGTTCCTGAGCGTCGCCTGTGCCATTGGTATTCCTTGTTGTGGGCGTGAATCTCATGGGTGACTGCCCCTCTCCAGGGTATAGGATGCGGACTCCTGCCTCCCCGCAGCAAGATCGATTGTTCGCCGAGATGATCGATCGTCGAACGGCGGAGGTGGCGACATTCCGCGCAGCCCCGGCAGCGCTCCGATAATCTGATCGGGGGTCATCCCGAGCAGCTCGTGTCCTTCGATCAACGCATCGAAGTCGACCGGATAGAGATTCCGTCGCGTCGGATCAGCAAGGCCGGCAATGTTGCGCGGTGAGACGACCTGAGCGATCCAGCTCGCGAAACGCTCGCGATCGTCGTTGCTGCCGATTTCGCCGCGTGACGCGGTGATCTCACGTAGCCTTCGCAGGCTCTCGCGCGGGAGCGGCTCCAACACCGGATCGCCAACGCCGAGGAATCCCTTCCACGCTACGGACTCGTCTGGCGAGAGCCGCTGACTGGCCTCGGCGAACGATACAGCCGCGAAATAGAGCATCGCCTGCGCCGCAAACAGGTCGAAGTGAGCCATCGCCTCGTAAGCACCCGCGACGACCAGATCGATCTGATCCGCTTCAGCTATCAACGCTGATTCGTATCGACTGAGCACATCCGGCCCTGGTGCTCGGCGATGACTGGCGGCGTTTTCGAATGCGAGCGCTAATCGCTCGACGGCGCGGAGGCTCCAGGCTATCCCGGTCGAGAACAGCGGGTCGACGAACGCAAAGGCGTGCGGCATCAGCGCCCACCGTTCGCCAGCGGCACGCGTGAGACGATGCTGTATGAGGGGCCGAAACGCGATCGGCATGAGCGGCCTTGCGTCCGAGAACGCCCTTCCGATCGTCGGATATCTCTCGAGTAACGCTCGCCAAAGCGTCTCGGCATCATCAGTGCGTGACGACTCCACCGATACGATTCCGCGCCGCGTGAGCAGGAAACCGGCGCTCGTGATGCCATCGTCGAACCGCAGCGAGTACATCCATCCTTCGTCGATCAAGTGATGCACTGCGGCCCAGTCATCGGAGTAGGGGCCGTGAGGCATACCCGGCACGATGTCGTTCATCAGGCGGACGCCATCGAAATGGCTGTAGACGAGCGCTGAGCGATTCTGAGTGTGATCGAGACCCGTCGGAATTGAGAGCTGCCGCGCCAGAAATCCACCCGGACCGGACGCGTCGACGATGAAGCTGGCGCGCAGCGCGAATGGCAGACCGTCTCGACTACCCGTAAGCCGCACGCCATCCGACACGATTTCAGCGCTCGTCAGCTCAACGCGATCGCGATAATCCACGCCGGCGGCCATCGCCTCGCGCACGAAATGGTGATCGACATCGGCGCGCAGCCAGTGTGTATCCGAGAGCGAATCGTGCGGACTCGCCGCGACGAGAAGTCGCTCCGAGTCCAAACCGCGATTGGCAAATGCTTGACGGGGATGGTGGCGATAAAAAGTGAAACCGCGTTTCAGTCCCCGGCGGAGCTCGGGGAAATGCGCCAACCAACGTCCGTGGGTGGCCAGCTGATAACAGTCCTCCAATCCATACCGGAGGCCGAGCCGCTCGAGCGACAGGTTGGCGAGCGGAGTCGAAGATTCACCGATGGCGAAGCGCGGATGCGTTCCACGCTCGAGGAGGACGACATCGTAGCCGAGCACCGCGAGAACGCGCGCGAGGAGCGATCCGGCGAACCCACTGCCGACAATTGCAACTTCGCACGACTGCATCACATCGGGCCACACGTAGTGCAACGGATCCGCGGCCGCGTGTGGCCGGTGATGTTCAGCGCACGTAACCTCTCGATGCGAGCTGATCGGCAATGTTCACCCGCCGGAAGCCGCTCTGCATCCCACAAATCCGCAGTAACGGCACTGCCTGTAAGCGCGGTGCAGCGATCGAGTGCCTCTTCGAGC
>DASWCI010000097.1:0-3934 GCA_036390195.1 Gemmatimonadaceae bacterium | reverse complement strand
TGGGGGAAGGATTCGAACCTTCGAAGGCGTAAGCCGGCAGATTTACAGTCTGCTCCCGTTGACCACTTAGGTACCCCACCGTTTCGCCATTTTTCGCCTCACGACTCGGCAGAGCTGACGGCGAGAATCGAACTCGCAACCTGCTGATTACAAATCAGCTGCTCTGCCAATTGAGCTACGTCAGCAACAAACAGCGATTTTTCATCGCAAGCCAAGTAGAATAGCCAACTTACGGGGCTCAGTCAACCTCGATGCCTCTACTGCGGATTGCGCACCAACGGCACTGCTGGCTGCTGACTAATTGCGGATTGGAGGACTAGCTCCGAAGTGCGGACCAACTGCTTCGAATTGCGGACTTACGAAGCGGCCACGACGATTCGTGCCAAATCATCGAAAAGCGACGACAGCCGCTTACGACCAACGCGAGCCCGCATACGACGCTGGGCCGCCTCCCACGCAGGTTGCGCCTTCGCGAGCCGAGCCTTGCCGGCTGCTGCGATTGCCCAACGACGCTCCCGTCGATCCGCTCCCGGTCGGGAACAAATCCAGCCGCGATCCTCGAGCGGCCCCAGCGTTCGCGTCAGCGTAGTGCTGTCGATCGCGAGAAACTGACCCAGCTCGCGCTGCGTCAGCTCACCTGCTAATGACAGCGCCTGCAAAAGAGTGAACTGCGTGGCGCGCAGGCCAGTGTCACGAAGCGCATCGTCATACAACTGCGTCACCGCGCGCGAGGCGCGCCGCAGATTCGCGCACGTGCACGGAAGCACGGACGGCAAACTTGCCAGCCGATCGCTCATCGAGCGCCCCGTGACCTCATCAGCCTACGGTAGATCGCGACATGCGCGGCGAAGAGCACGGGCACAAACAACGTTGGCACCAGGACGAGCGGCAGACGCGTGATCGGGGCCATGCCGGGAATGTCGCCGCGAAAGACGACGATCGTGGCAGTACCAACGGCAACAACAAGATCGAGTACGCCAAACGTGTTCCAGGCGAGATACGTCCACCAACGCACCGACGTCCGTGGCGGGCCGCTCAGAGCCAACACTACCGCGCCGGCAGCAGCTATGATATCGCCCCAGCCAGCGCGCGCCGCGAAGACCGGAGACAGCGCCCCGCGCGCGGCGAGGACGAGAAACACCGCGCCGATGAAGCGCACAGCGTGAATCCCCACAAGCCGACTCATTGAGATGGAGTCGACCCAGACCCGCACTCCCGCAACACTAACGCTGACTGTGATCGCCATGACTGTGAGCACAAACACGATGATCTGCGGCACCGGGAACGGCAGCGCCGCAAAGGCGCCGGTTGCGCCAAGTGCAAGGGCGCCGGCAAGCCAGACAAGCCCCCCGACCATTACCACGCGAGACGATACAGGTGCGGCGGACGACGTCATGATGTTATCCCCGGTGAGAGCCTAGCGGGACAATAGATGTATATACATCTATTGTCAAGAGAAACTGGCGCCGGCCTCTACATTTCTTTCGCGCTTTGAGAAGCGTCTCGCTTTTGTCTTGATCTCGCATCGGCCCAAAGCCGCTGAGTGCACACCCAAATCATGAGAGTCACCAGAGGGACGAAGAGAAACCCGATCGAGAATCCTGATAGGATAGCCGCCGCGGCGATCGACACCGTCGCCACCCCTTCGGCCACGCCTCTCCAGCGCGATTTCCAGAGGACGGCCGGCAGACCGCAGAGAAGAATCGCAACCGCGAACAACATCGCCAGCGGCGGGAAATCCGGTTTCTTCGCGAATACAGTCTCGATTGTTCCGAGAAAGCCGAGCATTGCAACTCCGGCGCAAAATCCGACTGCAATCCGCTCGACGAGGCCGGCTTCGACGAGATAAGGTGACGCCGCGCGAGGCACGAGACGCACCGCAGTAAGAAGTCCGACGACGATTCCAACCAGCCCGACTGGCAGATCGAGCATGGTGAGGAATTGGGACAGCCTTAGCGCGCCGTCTTCCATTTTGTCCCGTGCGGAGTGTCCTCGATTGCGACGCCTCTCGCTTCGATCTCAGTGCGAATCGCGTCTGCTTTCGCGAAATCTCGCTCTGCGCGAGCCGTTTTGCGCGCGGCCAACCGCTCATCGACCCACCGCGCAAGCTCCGGATCTGGTCCGGCTGTATCCGGCACCACGTCGAGCACCGAGTTGATCCGCGCAAAGACTTCTCTCGCCTTTGCCAGCGCCCGCTTGTCTACGCCGTTGCGATCGAGCTCGGCGTTTGCCTTGCGCACGAAAGTAAAAAGGGCGCCGAGGGCGATTGGAGCGTTAAGATCGTCAAATAACGCCGCGGTCACCTCGGCATCGGCCTCATCCGCGATTTTTTCCAGCTCCGGAGTTGCTGCCTTTGCCTCCGCCAAACGCTCCGCGAAGTCTGCGATCCGACGCACACCTTCCATCGATGCTTCCAGTGCTTCGCCCGACATGTTGAGCTGCTTTCGGTAGTGCGTCGAAAAGACGAAATGGCGGAATGCAGCAGCTGGAATGTTCTGGTCGCGTAGATCCTGCACCGTCGCGACGTTGCCGAGTCGCTTCGCCATCTTGCTGCCCTCAGTGAGCAGGAACTCGCCGTGGCACCAGAAGCGAGAGAAGGGTTTCCCGGTTGCGCCCTCTGACTGCGCGATCTCGTCCTCGTGGTGAGGAAAGATCAAATCGATCCCACCGCAGTGGATGTCGAGCGTCTCGCCGAGATACTTCATCGCCATCGCCGAGCATTCGAGATGCCACCCCGGTCGCCCGCGTCCCCACGGTGAATCCCACGCCGCGCCAGTCGCTTCGTCCTCGGGTTTCGCCGCCTTCCACAACGCGAAGTCCTGCGCGTTCTCCTTGGAGTAATCATCCTGGATGACCCGCGCGCCAGCCCTTACCTCGCGAGTGTCGAGACGCGAGAGCTTTCCGTAATCCTTGAACTTGTCGATCGCGAAATAGACGCTCCCGTCGTCGGCAAGGTAGGCGAGCTTGCGATCGACGAGTCGCTTGACGATCGCAATCATTTCCGGAATGTGGTCCGTCGCCTTCGGGTAGAGCTCGGCGTCCTGAATCCGGAGGAAGCGGCGATCGTCGTGAAAGATTTTTGTGATCGGTGCAGTGACTTCCCCGATCGAGATGCCGCGGTCACTCGCGAACTTGATGATCTTGTCGTCGACATCGGTGAGGTTCATTACCTGAAAGATTTTCCAGCCGCGAAGGGCAATTACGCGCCTGAGCAGATCCTCGAACAGAAACGTCCTAAAGTTGCCGAGGTGCGCGGGCCTGTAGACGGTTGGCCCACAAGCGTAGATGCGAACCGTTTCACCATCCGCCGGCGAAAACGATTCGATTTTACGAGTGAGTGTGTTGTAGAGGCGGAAATCCGGGCCGGCCATTCGCGGAAGCTAGGCGGCCCCGGATAGAGGGTCAACCGAATCTCTCCGCCACTCGCGCGGCTACCTGCGGGCGCGATGCCACCACTCTGCCCTCGATGAGATTGATTACGCGCGCAGCAATTCGATGCAGCTCGACCGGATTGGGTGCTGCGAGAATTATGGTGATGCCACGACGAGTGAGTCGAATGAGCAGGGAGACTATGTCCTTGTCGAAGAGGAGGCCTTCCCCACAGAGGGTTTCGTCGAGCAGGATCGCGCGCGGTGAACCAATCAGCGATTGCGCGAGCCCTAGCCGCTGCAGCAAACTCGGCGCGAGGCTGCTCACTCGTCTGGTGGCGTGGATATGAAGGGAGACTTCGCGCAACGCCGCTTCCACCTGCGCCGCTCGGTTCGCGGTGGAGAGATCGTGAAGCGTCGCGTAGTACTCCAGCGCCTCGCGCACGGTAAGAAACGAGTAATAGCCGGCACGCTGAGGGATGTAAGCGAGCCCGGGCGGAACGTGATGACCGGTGATCTGTTCGCCGAACCAATTGATACTTCCATCATCACAGCGCAGCAGACCG
>DASWCI010000096.1:0-5334 GCA_036390195.1 Gemmatimonadaceae bacterium | reverse complement strand
TCACTGATGTAAACCATCTCATCGCCTCGATTGGCCAGGGCGATGTGAACGTGTCGCAGGTTCTGAGGGAGCTGTACCCCGACTTAGAGGGGACACCCGAGGCGCCAAAGCCCGGCCCGCTCGACTGGCTCGTGGACCGGGTGCGAGGAGCCCCGAAGGGCGTCCGCATTCAGGGCGTCGACGGCATGATGGTCCGCTACGCCCAGTGTTGCCAGCCCGTGCCCGGTGACCCTGTTGTGGGGTATGTAACGAGAGGTCGCGGTGTTAGCATTCACCGCTCCGACTGTCCGAACCTTCTAATGCTCGTACAGGAGCCGGAGCGCCGGCTCGAGATTGATTGGAAGGAGCTGGAGGGCGAGAAATTCATGGTGCGTCTGGCGCTCGAGGCGACAGACCGCCGCGGACTCTACGCCGACCTCGCCACCGCCGTTTCGGCGACGGGCACCGATATCAGAAGCTTCGAGCTCCATAGCTCCGATGGCCACGTGATCGGTGAGCTCGCCGTCGAAGTGGGCAACCTTGCACACCTTCAAAAAATTCTGAAAGCAGCCAGACGCGTGAAAGGCGTGACCGAGGTCGCGCGACGCGAGCGCCTGGCCAGTGATACAAAGAATGACCAAAGCGGTATTTGATCTTCGGGCGCCATTTTCGCCCGCCGGTGACCAACCAAAAGCGATTGCGGAACTGACACGAGGACTCGAGCGGGGCGACCGCTTTCAGACTCTGCTCGGCGTAACCGGATCGGGGAAGACGATGACGGTTGCCAACGTGATCAGAAATTTCGGTCGCCCCACGCTCGTCCTCTCGCACAACAAGACGCTGGCGGCCCAGTTGTACGGTGAGCTGAAGAGCTTTTTCCCGCACAATGCGGTCGAGTACTTCATCTCGTACTACGACTACTACCAACCCGAAGCGTACGTCCCGACAACCGACACGTATATCGAGAAGGATGCGTCGATCAACGAGGACATTGACCGGCTGCGCCTGCGTGCGACGTCGAGCCTGATGGAGCGCGACGACGTCATCATTGTCGCCACCGTGTCGGCGATCTATGGATTGGGCGACCCGCGCAGCTACCGGGAGCAGATGGTGACGCTCACCAAGGGACAGAGGATTGCGCGCGACGACATCCTGCGCTCGCTCGTGAAGATCCAGTACTCGCGCAACGACATGGGACTCGAGCGAGGAACGTTTCGCGTGCGCGGCGACACCGTTGAGATCCTTCCTGCATACGAGGAGCAGGGCGTGCGCGTCGAGATGTGGGGCGACGAGATCGAACGCATTAGCAAGATCAACCCACTGACCGGCGACACGATCGCCAATCTCGAGAAAGCGGCGATCTACCCGGCGAAGCACTTCGTCACATCGCGCCCAACGATCGAGCGCGCGGTCGCATTGATCCGTGAGGAGCTGGCGCAGCGTCTGACCGATCTGCGCGGATCGGGGAAATTGCTTGAGGCGCAGCGACTCGAGTCGCGTACCAACTTCGATATCGAGATGATGCTCGAGATTGGCACTTGCGCCGGGATCGAAAACTACTCGAGGCATCTCTCCGGGCGAGCGGAAGGAGAAAGACCCGCGTGTCTCTTCGATTATTTCCCGGAGGACTTTCTCGTCGTCGTGGACGAGTCGCACGTCACGCTGCCGCAGATTGGCGGGATGTTCAACGGTGATCGCGCGCGCAAGCTGACGCTCGTCGAATACGGATTCCGCCTGCCCAGCGCGCTCGACAACCGTCCGCTTATGTTCGACGAATTTCTCTCCCTGACGCCGTGGGCGCTCAATATCAGCGCGACACCGGCAGAGATCGAGCTGCGTCTGTCGGAAGGTGCGGTGGTCGAGCAGATCATTCGCCCGACGGGTCTGGTCGATCCGGAGATCGAAGTCCGTCCGGTACGCGGACAGGTTGACGATCTCCTCAACGAGATTCGCATTCGCGAGCGGCGCGGTGAGCGAGTGCTGGTTACGACTCTCACCAAGCGGATGGCGGAGGATCTTGCCGACTATCTCCAGCAAATGGGAGCGCGCGTTCGCTACATGCACGCGGACATCGATGCAATCGAGCGCATGGAGATCGTTCGCGGACTCAGGCTTGGCGAGTTCGATGTTCTGATCGGAATCAACCTGCTGCGCGAGGGACTCGATCTTCCCGAGGTCTCGCTCGTCGCGATTCTCGACGCCGATCAGGAGGGATTCCTTCGCAGCGACCGATCTTTGATTCAGACGGTCGGTCGGGCGGCGCGAAACCTGGCCGGCCGCGCAATATTTTATGCCGACAAGATGACGGGCTCGATGCAACGCTGCATCGAGGAGACCAACCGCCGTCGCGAGCTTCAGCGGGCGTACAATCGCGAGCACGGCATTACTCCCGTGAGCGTACTCAAGAGCGTCGATCAGGTACGGTTCATCACTCGAGTGGCCGATGCGCGTACCGAGCGCGAGGAGCGCGAACGTGAGAAGGGCCGCCGAGTTGCTGAGGCCGGCGCGAGGTACGGAACGGACAATCTTCCCGCTCTTATCGCGGAGCTCGAGGCGCAGATGCGAGAGGCCGCCACGAATCTCGATTTCGAGACAGCTGCGCGTTTGCGGGACGAGCTGTTCGAAGTCAAGGCGAAAGCTGGACGTCACGAGAGCCGAGGATCGCTGGCGGGCCTTCACGGCCGCTAGTGATGCCAGCTCACCGGCACGTCGTTCCTCCGCGCGCTGACAAGGGCCACCTCAAGGTCACCGAAAAGGAACTGCGCGACTGGGGCGAAGAGCTGGGGCGCGCGATTACGCCGCCGCTCGTCGTAGCAGTTGCTGGTGAGTTGGGCGTTGGAAAAACCACTCTCGCCCAGGCAATCTGTCGCGGCTACGGCGTCAAAGAAGAAATTACGAGTCCGACCTTCGCGCTGGTTCACGAGTACTTGGCGCCTCGTTCAGCGGTGTTTCACATCGATCTCTATCGTCTCGACTCGCCAGAGCAGCTGACGAACCTCGGCTGGGACGAGATTGTGTGCTCGCGCTCGCTCGTACTCGTCGAGTGGCCTGAGCGTGCGGGCGAACGCCTTCCCCCGGATCATCTTCCAATCGATCTCGATTATGTGCCCGGCGATCCCTCCCGTCGAATACTGCTCGCCGGATGAAAAACATCACGATCGCGATTGAGGGCTCGACATACGCGGGAAGCGTTGCAATTCTGCGCGGATCGGATGTGGTGTGTGAGCGTTCCCTCCGCGGCGAGGAGCGCAGCGCACATCGAATGGAGCGCGGTGAGCGGTTAATGCCTGCGTTGGCAGAATGCATCGCGGAGACTGGTGTAAGCAGCCGCGATCTAGCCAGGATAGTGTGCGGAGCGGGACCAGGCAGCTTCACGAGCCTTCGTGTCGCTGGCTCAGTCGCCAAGGGTCTCGCGACCGGATATGGAGTGGATCTGCACGCCGTGAATTCGCTGCTGCTCACTGTCGCTGGGTTGATTCAGGAAGAACAAGCTGTGTATCCACTGCGTCGCAAGACCCCGGGCGCGATGCTGGCTCCAGGGCCCTATTTGTCTCTGCTCGACGCGATGCGCGGGGAATTTTTTGCCCTACGCGTACTTGTTGAAGGAGACCAAACGGTCAAGCCGATGGGTCACGTGGAGCTGATGACCCTCGATGACATCGCGGAGATTCGCGAGCGCAAAACGGTTTTGCGTTGCATTGGGCCGGCGCAGGAGATTGACGTCGGGCCACATGCGCGTGGCGTGGCCGTACTTCTCGAAAGCATCCTCGAGCAAGGCCCGGTCGATCTGGCGTCCTGGGAGCCCGATTATGGTCGTCTCGCCGAAGCACAAGTGCGCTGGGAAGCGGCGCACGGACGCCCCTTGAGGACGTGACCGCGCTTCTTCGTCCAGCCACGGAACTCGATCTCAACGAGATCGTTCGGATCGAGCGAAGCTGCTTCGCCGATCCGTGGACCGAGGAATCATTCCGTCGTCTCCTCGCGGGTCATTCCGCTATCTTTCAGGTCGCCGCGGATCCGCCCGATTTTCGGATAGTCGGCTACGTCATTGCCTTCGCTGTTGGAGAAGACGCCGAGCTCTTGAACATCGCAGTGGAGCCCGCACGTCGGGGCAAAGGGTTGGCGGGGCAGATGCTCGACGCAGTTTTGATCGAGCTGGGAGCTCGTGGCGTCAAGGCGGCGTTTCTGGAAGTTCGGGAGTCGAACCGCGCTGCGCGAGCGCTTTACGGCTCGCGGGGATTCGCCGAGATCGGCAGGCGCCGGAACTACTATCGCCGTCCGGTCGAGGATGCGTTGGTGATGCGCAGGATTCTGGAAGTCGCCGACGGCGACCAGAAAAGATCGGCGGGGAGTTTTGCTGACCGCTGAAATCGTTGGTTTGCTCGGGCACTGAGCCCGGTCTATACTATTCTGGGCGGGAACCGAACTCTCGCCAGGAGGCACAGTGAGCAGAAGTCTGAACAAAGTGATGCTGATCGGAAATCTGGGCAGCGATCCCGAGGTCCGCTCAACAACGAGTGGCAACAGGGTCGCAAGCTTTTCGCTCGCGACGAGCAGGCAATGGAATTCGCAGAATGGCGAGAAGCAGGAGAAAACCGAGTGGCACCGCTGCGTGGTGTGGAACACGAAGGGTACGGGTCTCGCCGACGTCGTCGAGAAGTATTGCAAGAAGGGCGACAGGATCTACGTCGAGGGGCGCATCGAGTATCGGCAGTGGCAGGACAAGGAGAATCAGACCCGCTACAGCACGGAGATCAACGTTCGCGAGCTGCTGATGCTGGGTGGCGGCCGCGGTGCGTCAGGGGATTTCGATAGCGAGAGCGGCGGACGGAGTCGTGCGCCGGCGACGGCAGGAGCGAAGACCGCGGCGGGGACGACTACCGGTACGGATTTCGAGGATTTTCCCGGAGCCCTGGAAGCGACCGACGACGATCTTCCTTTCTAACTGCCTCGGGGTTTAGATGGTAAGCGGCGGCCGGGCATTGCCCGGCCGCTTTGGCATCCACATAACTGAAGCAGGGAGCTGTAGGCTTTGCAGCTGTTTAGCCGGGTAGCTTTTCCGGCGGGGTAAAGAGCGCGGAGCCAGTTTTCGGGCGCACCTCGAACGCGTGTATGGAAGCTTGTAGCTAACCGGCTTCACTGCGGTAGCTTGGAGCTCCCTGCTTCGGTTCTGTCGATGCCAGCTTGGGCCTCGACCTCTATGCCGAGTGAACCCCGAGTGACCTTAGCCGTCAGCAGCCCGTCCAATGGTTGACCCGCCCTACGCGGGCGACTATCCATCCGTCAAGCCAGGTTCCAGGAGCACGAGTGATCGGTCATTTGGTACGGGCATCGTCAAGAGCCGCAACGCGATCC
>DASWCI010000095.1:0-2310 GCA_036390195.1 Gemmatimonadaceae bacterium | reverse complement strand
ACGAAGCTACGAAAACTGCTGCTTCTGTCCCTTGCTCCGGCGCTTTCCAGCTGCGCGCTGCCCGATGGAAAGTGCACCGATCAGGTGCGCACGGCTCTGGCGATGGGTCGGATCGACGAAGCAGGAAATGAGCTGGTCTCCGGCCAACTCACTGTGTCGGAGCTGCGTGGGACGCAGGCGAGCAAGACCATGTCATGGATGATCAGCGGCCCGACCATCAAAGGCCACGCCTCGTCGGCAGCGTTCAAGGACGCGTCTAACATGTCCCAGGTACTGCTCGACTTGCCGATTGCCAGCGCGAGCTTCCCGCAAATCTCCGAAGGAGCTGTTGATGAAAAGCCAGGCATGAGTCTCAGTGGCTTCTTTGATATCATCGCCGCGGGTCGTGCGGTGATCGAGCTGCAGACCGACTTATCGTCGCACCCCATGATTACGATTCCTTTGACTTCGGCGTGGAAGGATGTCTGGAGTCGTCCTTATTGCTTGTAGGTCAATTGCGAAATATCAGAGTGGTAAAAAAAGAGCCCGGCGCACTTACCGGGCTCTTTTTGTGCCGTCGAATTCAGTTTGAGAATCAGGAGCGAGTACGAGTCACGTTGACGGTTCTTCCGCAGAACGTGCCCGTGACAGTGACAGTGTGAGTTGCCGGATCAAAGGACGAGGTGAGATCCACATCACACGTACCGGATGCGCCCGTGCGCGCCCACTTGAAGCTCCCCTTGTGCGTCGCCGTCTGCAGACCCGAGAGCGCGCCGTTCACGATGTTGATCTTTCCATCGAACGCAATGTTCGGGTTGCCGTTGATCGTGAGCACTCCGCGTCTCGTATCGAACGCGCAATCGGTGTCTGTTCTCGTTGCGACTGTCTCGAGACTCAAACTGTGCGTCGTACGGTCACCCGTGCCGGTAGTTCGTCCCGCGATCACGACCTGTCCGCCCTTCGGGCATTGCTTCGTGATGGTGAACTGATTGTCGATCGGAACCGGCGCGCTGACGGAAGTGGCTGATCCGCTGCCATCGACAGTTACAGAGAACGATGCACCGAGTCCCATGTCGGTGGTGCCGAGAGTCGAGGTGGCGTCCATGTCGGTAGCGAGCTGGTTTGCGTCGGCCTGACTGATTCCCGTCGAGACACCAGTGGAATCACTGCAGGCAGCGATCGCCAGGACAAGACCCGCGCTACAAACAAGGTAGGATTGTTTGATCATTGAATGCTCCGGGTGGAGAGGTTTAGCGATTAGACGGAGTCGGGCACTCTGCCGTTAAGACTCATGTAGCGGCCCTGCCGGTCACTCGCAATTCCGATTCATGTTACGGGCCTTCCCCACCCGAAGGTTCCCCGATTCGATGCGCTATTCGGGGGATGCGGGCTCCCACTCGCTGAGCGGGTAGAAGCCGTTCCGAATCCAGACATCATTGGGGACCGCGGTAACCAGAGCGACTTCCTGAACGAGGTATTCGTCGGCGAGCGCATTCAAGCCCTGGTAGTCCGGATACTGCGCGCTTTCGAGGCCTTCTCGCACGATGCTGGCGACAAGAGCAACTGCGTCGTGTGCCGGCAGGGCTCCTTGAAACTCTCGGCTCACTTGCTGTGGCTGTGACGGTCCGGCCGAGGTAATCATCGGGATGCGAAGTGTAACGCTGGACATTCGTCGTTTCGATTTTCAGTCAGTGAGACGGACGGGAGCCAAGCGCATTGTAACAAATCTGCCGAGTCGGAACCAGAACCGGCTATCGACTCACTGCCGCGGGCGAATGCCTAGATTAATTCAGACTCCACCAGGATGACGAAATGTTTTTAACAATCGGCGTCGTGTTGGTTGTGCTCTGGCTGCTCGGATTTCTTCTTTTCAAGAAGGCAGTCGGCGGACTCATTCACCTGCTGTTGATCGTCGCGCTGATCGTGATCCTCATCCACTTCCTGTATTCGGGCGGGGCGCACATCTCCTGATCTCAGTCGGGCGACATCGCCTTCATTATTGCCTGGAACCACGGCGTGCGGCGGATCGAATCGAGATCGGGATCGCTCACCATCGACTGCATGTGGCCGAAGCCATTCATCACCGACCGCTCGAGATAGCCGAGTGCTTCCTGGCGCTTGTCGATTAGCGCGTGGAGACAGGCGACGTTGAATAACACCAGCGGATCTTCCGGCTCAATGGAAAGTGATTTCATGGCGAACTCGAGTGCCCGAGGGATGTTTCCGAGCTTGGCGAGCGTTGTGGCGCCGAGATTGTAGGCGCGCGCATCATCCGGATTTAAATCGAGACGCTGCTCTATTAGTTTGACTGCGCGCCGCCGGGCTGCGGTT
>DASWCI010000094.1:0-2140 GCA_036390195.1 Gemmatimonadaceae bacterium | reverse complement strand
AAGCCAGCTACGCGCACAAGACTGCTCCCCGCGACTCAATAATTAGCATCGCTAATGAGTGGTCAAAGCGTTAGATTTAATTAGGTTCTGCAACTGATGATGTGCGGGAAGTTTCCACCAGCCCGCATTTTCGATCTGCCTCGATGCGAGGCAGTATCCCGGCGCTACTGGCGACGCCCTCCCTTCCGCCAAGGCGCTCATGGAAAAATCCCCAATTGGCATCGTCCGACTTCCGGACAAATTCGGCTCGCCCGCTGACTCAAGCCGCTTCGCATTCATAGATGCGCTGCGACAGTCCGTAAGAGCGAGGGTCGTTGCAGAGCAACGCCGCGGACTGCCCCTCGCCGAAATCGTGATACTCGTGCGTGAAATGGTACGGCTCACCGAAGAGGCGACTAGTCATTCGAGGCCCACTGGTTCCCTCGCGTTTCGTTCCATCTCAAGACAGGCGGTGGCCTGGTGTCTCGAAGCCTATCGACCTCCCGCCGCTCGCGGGCAAATAGCTCGCGATCGGTTTCCATTGCAATCACCAACCTAGAGGACAATCATGAACAACTACAAAGGTATTTCCACGGACGACAAACACAGAATCGTCAACGCCCTAAAAGCTCGAGGCGCGGGAAGCTGCCCGCGCTGCCGCGACAGTCAATGGACCGTAAGCGAGTACGCGATGATCGAGGTCCAGGCAACAATGGATCGCAACACCGCCGAAACGACGACCATTCCTTCCATCATGATCGTCTGCGAGCACTGCGGCTTCATCTCTCAGCACGCGCTTCAACCGCTCGGCATTTGGCCCGAGAACACCCTCGGACTCGGCAATAGAAAGTCGCATTCCGCCAAAGAAGCGACTGTTTGATACTCCAGGAAACGTCGTGACGACGTCACAGAACCCCGTCGCCGGAGAACGGCTCGAACGGCGGGCGTCGGAGAGCGCGTCGGCGCGAGCAATAGCCGACGCCGCGACCGCGCGCCTCGCGCGACTACAGAGAATAACTGCGGCGCTCAGCAATACCGTCACCCAGGATGCCGTAGCTGACTCGGTCCTGCGGGAAGCGATTGTCGCACTCGAGTGCGATGCGGGGGCTGTCGTCGTCACGACGGAAGGTCAGAAGAAACTGACACTCCTCCGCGAATCCGGGTCGCTGGATCCAGTGATGCGCTCCTTCGAGCATCAGCAACCGAGCTGGTCCCGCGGCCCGTACGCTGAGGCGATCGAGGAGTGCTCGGCAACGTATGTCGAGTCATTCGAGGAGATGCTGTCGAGGTACCCGGCTTTTCGGAACGTCAGCAAGCTTGAATCGCGCGGCGCGTGGATCTTCCTCCCGCTCGCGATCGAAGGATATGCGGTGGGCGCTCTCGCTTTTGGATTCGCGGGCCCCCGCAAGTTCACGTTTCTCGACCGCCACTTCGCGGACACCGTCTCACGCTACTGCGCGCAGGCGCTCGACCGCGTGAGACTCCGCATTGCCGCGGCGATGGCGCTTGCGGAAGCGGACGAGGCGCGCTTGATGGCGGAACACGCCAACAACGCCAAGACCCTCTTTCTGCGCGCGATGAGCCACGAGCTTCGCACGCCGCTCAACGCCATCGCGGGCTACACTGAGCTGCTCGAGATGGGAATTCGTGGACCGGTGAGTCCTGACCAGGCCAAAGATCTCGGTCGCATCAAGCGCGCAGCCGCGTATCTCCTGCGGCTGATCAACGATGTACTTACGGTTGCCAGACTCGAAGGCGCGAGACCTTTGAATCTGGTCTCGATCGCGGTCAACCCGGTGCTGGCCGAGGTCGAGGGACTTTGCGCGCTGCAGGCGAAAGCGAAGCGACTGAAGCTCAAAGTCACTCCGTCCAAGCAGGAGCTCTTCGTGGCGGCGGACTCCGAAAGATTTCAGCAGATCCTGCTCAATCTCATCACCAACGCGATCAAGTTCACCAGTAGCGGTAGTGTCTGCATTACGTGCGACCTTGACGCCACCATGGCTCGAGTGCGCGTGACCGACACCGGAGTCGGTGTCCGTCCGGTCGATGTCGACCGCGTGTTCGAGCCGTTCGTCCAGATCGACCGTCACCTGACGACCGCCACGCAGCAGGGGGTGGGCCTCGGGCTTTCGATCAGCAGGGAGCTTGCACGCGCGATGCA
>DASWCI010000093.1:0-7496 GCA_036390195.1 Gemmatimonadaceae bacterium | reverse complement strand
TTGGAGGCGGACTGATTCTCGAAGGCAAGCTTTATCACGGCTCGTCGGACGTCGCCGGGGAGATCGGTCACACGTCAATCGACTCCACGGGACGCCGCTGCAAATGCGGGAACTACGGATGCCTGGAGGCCTACTGCTCCGGCCCCGCTATCGCCGAGCGAGCCCGCGAAGCACTACGCGGTGACGAAGGCGAATCGATTCTGGTGAGCATGGTTGACGGCGACCAGCGGAAAATCACAGCGCAGATAGTTTACGAGGCATCCAAGCGCGGTGATGCGATAGCAAGAGAAGTCGTCCGCGAGACGGCGCACTTCCTCGGCACCGGCGTGGCAAACCTGCTCAATATCTTCAATCCCGACATCGTCGTGCTCGCGGGCGGCGTAACTCAGGCAGGTGACGCGCTTTTTCAGCCGCTTCGCGCCGAGGTGAGACGCCGCGCGTTCAAGCCCGCGGTTCAAGTCTGTCGCATCGTTCCGGGTGCTCTCCCTCTCTCGGCGGGAGTCGTCGGAGCAATCGCAACGTTCAAGATGCAAAAGCTCGGTGAGTTGTAGGGGCTGCGGATTGCGGACCAACTGCATTGCGGACTGCTGACTAACTACGGATTGGGAGACTAACTGCGGACTACGGACGATTCGTTAAGCCTATGACGCGGAAGAAGAGGGTTGGGGTCATAGGCAGTTTCGTGTGGGACGTGATTCATGGTCGCGACCCTCGCGACGCGCCCGTCGAAGAGTGGGGCGGAATCACTTACGCCCTCGGCGCGTTGGATGCAGCGCTGCCGACGGATTGGGAGTTCGTGCCGATCCTGAAAGTCGGGAGCGATTTCGCGCAGCAAGCGCGCGAGTTCGTGGCGGATCTCGAACGAGTTGCACCAGGATCTGGTCCTATTGAGGTTCCGTATCCCAACAATCGGGTCGTGCTGCACTATCTCAGCGAGTCACGGCGATGTGAGAGACTGACGGGCGGTGTTCCTCGCTGGCAATGGCTGGGACTGAAGCCGCTGCTAGCGGATCTCGACGCTCTCTACATCAATTTGATCAGCGGATTCGAGCTCGATCTGGAGACGGCGCAGCTTATCCGCCAACACTTCCGCGGGCCGATCTACTGCGATCTCCACTCGCTGTTGCTCGCGGTGCAACCCGACGGAATGAGAACACTCCAGCCGCTGCCGAATCCTGCTGCGTGGTGTCGATGCTTCGATCTGATTCAGGTCAACGAAGACGAGATGAGCATGATGGCCCCTGATGCGATGGGCCTGGCCGCGATCGCTTTCGCGAACGGAGTCGTCTCGATGACAGTGACCCTGGGAAGTCGCGGTGTCGTGTACTTTGCAGCACCAGGATTCGAGAAGCTCTCAGATCTCAAACGCGAAGGGCTCAAGCGTGTCGGCGGCGCTGTCAGGACAGCGCTTGTTCCTGCCAAGAAACCTCGTCACCCGGCTCCAGGCGATCCGACCGGATGCGGCGACGTCTGGGGCGCGACCTATTTCTCCCGACTCCTCGCCGGTGATAAGTTAGACGCGGCAATGGACCGCGCACTGGACGCGGCTGCCCTGAACGTGGATCACCGGGGCGCCACAGGCCTCGCCGATTACTTGCGCGGAGAGCTCAGCATCAAGTGACGACAATCATCAACGTCCCGCATTCACTCGAGGACAAATCTTTCGAGCAGGTGCTGGACCAGGTTGCGCCGTTGCCGCTCGACGAGAAGATCATCGTCGACACCAGGCACGCGCGGTGGGCGTCCCCCTATGGATTGACCGCGCTGTTGGCGCTCGCGCAGTCGCGCGCAGAGCGGCCGATTCTGTATGTACCAGAGGCCGACAACGTCAGCAGCTACTGGTCGAGGATGGATTTCTTCAAGCATGCGGCAGAGCTGTACGAGCTGCAGGGCCGCGTAAGAAGCGCCCGAGCAGCGGAGACGAGCGTGCTTCTTGAAGTGACCTCCATCTCAAAAAGCGATGACGTTCACGATGTAGTGGACAAAATCCAGCAGCGGGCGCAGGATGCTCTGGTGAAAAACCTGAACCTCGACGCAAAGATCACCATGCGCTTCACGATGGCGTTGTCGGAAGTCTGTCAGAACATCGTCGAGCACGCCGGCAGGGGCGGCTGGGTTGCCGTTCAGACCTACACCTGGCGAGTGCGCCTCGGCGGACGCAAAGTCGTCGTGATCGCCGTCGCGGATCCGGGAATCGGATTCAGGGAGTCGCTCGAGTCCGCTCCATCATTTCAGAGGAAGGAACGCTGGGACGATGGGCAGGCGCTGGAAGAGACCGTGATGCGCGGCGCATCCCGGTTCAGAGATCCCGGCCGCGGTCAAGGCCTTGCCGGAGTGAGGCGTTTTGTGGGAAACTGGGATGGCAAACTTTCGATCCGCAGCGGTACCGCCCGTATCGCCGTTTTGCCGAAGGGCGATTGGGACGAGGACGAGCCGCTGCTGGAAAACCTTTCATATTTTCCGGGCGCGCAGGTGCAAATAACCATTCCGGAGCGGGTGGCTTGATCAATCACATCGACGTGAGCTCGATGCTGCGCAAGAGCGTTTGCGAGCTCTATTCGAATCTCGTTACGCGTCCTACCGGCGCGGCTGTTCGATGCGAGATCGAGCAGGAGCTCGACCGCATCGGAGACCGCGCGCTCACGGTGATCGACTTCTCTCACGTCGGACTGCTCGATTTCTCCTGCGCCGACGAGATCGTGGCGAAGCTGCTGCTGCAATATGTGAGCACCGACGCGCCACGACGCGAGGTCTACTTTCTGTTCCGAGGCATCAGCGAATCCCACATGGAAGCGATCGAAGCGGTGCTCGAGCGTCATCGCTTGGCGCTGGTCACGCAGCACACCGACGGCCGGTCTCGGCTGGTCGGCATCATCGACCTCGAGGAGCGTCGGGCCTGGGAGATCATCTCGCAATTGGGCGCGGGCGCGAGCTCCGACGTCGCGGATGCGATCGGACTTTCCCGCGACGACGCCGAGCGAACACTGGACAAGCTGTGGCGCCGCCGCCTGCTCATCCGTCACGACAACGGATATGTGGCCGTGGGAAGTGCGAGCGCCCCGTCGGAGCCGATGAGACTCGACGCATGATGGAAGGCTTCCAGCCATGGCTAATGGTTTCGCAGTACATCGCGACCCGTACAGGCGACGCCGAGCGTGGCCCGCTGGTTCGCCTTCATCCCTCGGAAGCGCGAAAACGCCTGCTCGAGGATGGCGAGTTGGTTTGGGTATATGGTCCGAGGCGTCACGAGCTGGCGGTATTGGTCGTCGATGACACAGTGAGCCCGGGAAATGTCGTCGCCCGCGACATCCTTGGGATCGCCCCAGCGGAGATCGTTCGCGTCGTGAAGCACGACTTCGACGCGGGACGCAGTACACGCAACCTCGGATAGGAGAGCTCGTGGCGGAAGTGACACGCAAGCTGGGACTGTCGACAACGGCGATTCACGGCGGCGCGCCACGGCCTACTCCGGGAACGGGCGTTGCGTCGCCGCTCGTGCAGGCAGTCAACTACGTGCAGGAAACCGGAACAAGCGAAGGTCTCCGTTACACTCGCTACGGAAACACACCGAACGCCGAGCTTGTTCAGCGCCGGCTCGCACAGCTCGAAGGATCCGAGGCGGCGCTCGTCCTGTCGAGTGGAATGGGCGCGACTTCCTGTGCAATGCTCGCACTGCTGCGCACGGGAGATCACCTCATCTCCAGCTCATGGATCTACGGGGGAACGCGCAAGCTTTTCAGCGAAGACATTCCCGGAATGGGAATCGACGTGACGTTCGTCAACCCACTCGAGCCACGCGGGTGGCGAAAAGCTCTGAGAAAAACGACCCGAGTGATCTTTCTCGAAACGCCAGTGAATCCGACCTGCCGGGTGCTCGAGCTCAACTCGCTCCAGAGCCTCGCCCACTCGGAAGGAATAGCGCTCGTAGTCGACTCGACCTTCGCCAGCCCTGTCAACTTCCGCCCCATCGAGCACGGCGTCGATGTCGTTATCCACTCGGCCACGAAATACCTGAATGGACATCACGACATCCTTGCCGGCGTAGTATGCGGCAACGAGCCGTTTATCGACGAAGTTCGGCAGAAGATGATGGTGTGGGGCCAGGCGCCGGATCCATTCGCGTGCTGGCTTCTCGAACGGGGTCTGAAAACGATCGACGTCCGAGTGAAGCGGCAGAACGAAAACGCGATGCAGATCGCGGAGTGGTGCTCCAAGCGGCCTGAGATCGCGAGAGTGCACTACCCCGGACTGCCAAGCCATCCCGATTACGAAATCGCCAAGACGCTACTCGATGGATTCGGTGGAATGCTGGCTATCGAGCTGAAAGGCGCAGGACCGGCCGCGATCCGTTTCATACACGCGCTCAAGCTGTTCACTTACGCAGCCAGCCTCGGCGGCGTCGACTCACTCGTGATCGAGCCGCGCTACAGCTCGCACGAGTTCATGACGCCCGATGAGCGCGCCAAGATCGGGATTCCCGACGGCTTTCTCAGACTGAGCATCGGGATCGAGAACGCCGAAGATCTCATAGCCGACATAGAGCAGGCGCTTCAGCAGTAGGATGATCCGTCTCACCGAAGTCGCCAAGGAATACCCGCGGTCGGGTGTCGCTCTCGCGCACATAAGCTTTCAGGTGAAGAAAGGCGAGTTCGTCTTTCTCACCGG
This sequence comes from Gemmatimonadaceae bacterium, assembly GCA_036390195.1. Taxonomy (GTDB): domain Bacteria; phylum Gemmatimonadota; class Gemmatimonadetes; order Gemmatimonadales; family Gemmatimonadaceae; genus UBA4720. The sequence continues at coordinate 2,831 of DASWCI010000093.1, read as the reverse complement.
GCCGAGCGGATCGGGTAAGACGACGATCCTGAAACTTCTCTACATGGACGACAAGCCGAGCAACGGAGAGGTGTGGATCAACGGCGTCAGCTCGAGGAACGCGAGTGGCCGTGAGATCTCCCGACTTCGGCGCCGAATAGGAATCGTCTTTCAGGATTTTCGGCTGCTCGAGGATCGCACCGCCGAAGCGAACGTACGCTTCACCCTCGAGGTCACCGGCGCACCAAAAGCGACCATCCGCTCCAAAGTCGCGCGTGTTTTGACACAAGTGGGACTGTCATCGAAGGCGACGAGTTTTCCGCGCGAGCTTTCGGGCGGTGAGCAGCAGCGGGTCGCAATCGCGCGCGCGCTCGTCAACGATCCGTTCGTTCTGATCGCCGATGAGCCCACCGGAAATCTCGACGAGCGCGCGACACGCGGCGTTTTCCAGCTTCTCCGAGATATCAACGCCTCGGGGACGGCGGTGATCATGGCCACTCATGATCTCGATCTCGTCCGCCGCTCGAATTATCGAACGATCGAGCTCAACCACGGCCGGGTGGTCTTCGACTCCGCCGAATCGCCGGCATCGGCGCGGCCATTCGACGAGCCGATTCCCTCGTTCGACACGCCGAGCGGTTCGACAGAGGCCTTCTAGATGCGGTCGGCTCGTGAAGCGCTGACGGCATCCCGCCGCGCGCCACTGTTGAGTGCGCTCGGCGTAGTGACGATTGCGTTCTCACTGTTCGCGTTCGGACTCTTCGGTCTCGTAGCGATCAACATTCGCCGAGCACTGGAACAGGTAGAGGAGCGCGTCGAGGTGCGAGCGTTCCTTAGCGACAGCGCTGATATCGAGCAGGTCGCGGCCGCGATGAAGGATGTGGGAGACTTTCCCGAAGTCCTGAGAGTCGATTATGTCTCGCAGGAGAAGGCTCTCGAGCGCGCGCGCAAAGAGATGGGCGAATTCGCCGATGTGTTCGAGGCGGGCGTTCTTCCTGCTTCCATTGAAGTCCATCTGCGACCCGGCATGCGCAGCCCGGCGGTCGTCAAATCCGTTGCCGATCGGATCAAGACCTACCACTTCGTCGACGACGTCCGCTATGGCGAGGAGTGGGTCGAGAAGCTGTATCGCCTGCGAAATATCGCGACGGTCGCTGGAATCGCGCTCGGCGTCGCCTTCGCTGCAGTGGCAGTCATCATCATCGGTGCCACGATCCGGATGACCGTGCTTGCCCGCGCGAAGGAGATCTCCATCATGCGACTCGTCGGCGCCACTGACATGTTCATTCGCCTTCCCTTCCTCATCGACGGGCTCGTCAAAGGAGTGTTGGGCGGACTGCTCGCACTTCTCTTCGTCTGGATCGCGAACAGAATCGTCAACGAGTACTTCATTCAGACGATCTTCTTCGATCGCCAGATGATTTTCGTCGGGGTAGTGGGCGGCGCGATGATGGGCGTGCTGGGGAGTCTCGTCTCGGTTGGTAGGCATCTACAGCGGGTATGAACGCCAAGCTGTGCGCGGCAGGCTGCTGCCTAGTGTTTGTCTCTTCGCGGCTGCCGGCGCAGCAGACCGAAAGCGCGGAGGCGCGAATCAATGCGCAGCGTGACGAGCTCGTGCGCATTCGTGCCGAGCGCGACGAGCTCGAGAAAAAGATGAGCGGGCTGCAGAACACGGCGCACGAGCTGCGCGACGAAGTGAACCTTCTCGACAAGCAGCACGACGCGACGGCGCGCATGGTGAAGTCTCTCGAGCAGCAGCTGGTCGCAATCACCGACGAAGTACAGTCGACAACGACCGACCTTCAGAACTCCGAGCGCGAAGCGGCCACCAAGCGCACCGTCTTACAGCGACGACTGATCGAGATCTACAAAAGAGGTCCGCTCTATCCTGCCGAGGTCCTGTTCTCTGCGCAGTCTGTCGGACAGCTCGTTGCGAGGTACAAGTACCTGCACCTCCTGGCGCTGAGAGACAAAGGATTGGTGCACCGACTCGACGAGCTGCACGACAAGATCGAGTCGCAGCACATCCAGCTGGTTCGGCTGCAAAGCAGTGTCCTCGAGAACCGTTCCGAGAAGGAGCAGGAAGCTGCTCGCCTAGCAGACCTGGAGGGACAACAGGCCCGGAATCTGGTGCGGGTTCAGGAAGACACGAAGCGCACGAAAGCGCGTCTGGCCGAGCTGGAGAGGAGCGAGGCTCGATTGAACAACTTCATCGCGTCGTTCGAGGCCGAGCGTAGAAGAGCTGGCGCGCGCGGCGGAACGGTGTCGCTGGCGCCGAGCTCTATTCGCACGACGGATATCGGCCGGCTGGATTGGCCGGTGAACGGCGCGTTTCTCTACCGGTTTGGCCGTTACGTGAATCCCAACAACACGACTACGAGGTGGAACGGCATAGGGATCAGCGCGCCGGCCGGCACGACAGTCAAGTCGGTGTCAGCGGGAACCGTCGCCTACTCTGGCCCGATGGGAACGTACGGCAACACAGTGATCCTGGAGCACGGCGGCGGCGATTATTCGGTCTACGGCTCGCTCGAGAAGATCGAAGTCCGGAAAGGAACGCGGGTGATCAAGGGGCAGGCGATCGGGACTGTCGGGGTCAGCGATCCTGCTCTTGGCTCGCACTTACACTTCGAGATCAGAAGAGGGGGGCCGGCTGTTGATCCGGCGGAGTGGTTGAGGGCGGTACGGTAGCGGGAGGCGGGAGGCGGGAGGCGGGAGGCGGGAGGCGCCATTCCCGGTCCCCTCTGGCTGCGATGCGATTGTCGAAATGGCATCTACGGCACCCCGCTTCCCGCCTCCCGCCTCCCGCTTCCCGCTACCGTACCGCCCTCAACCACTCCGCCGGATCGACA
>DASWCI010000092.1:0-2051 GCA_036390195.1 Gemmatimonadaceae bacterium | reverse complement strand
GAAAGAGTCGCGCGACAGGCTCACGCGGCGTTCGAAGCGATCGCGGTGATCGAGAGCGCCATCCATGGTGTCGCGCCCGACGATCTGCATCTGCACGAAGTTGGAGCCGTCGATGCAATTCTGGATATCGTGGGATCGATCTGGGGCGTTCAGCTGCTCGGCATCGAGCGCATCTACAACACAAAGGTTTCACTCGGTGACGGTACAATAAAGACCGCCCACGGTACTCTACCGGTACCAGCTCCGGCGACAATCCGTCTGCTCGAGGGATTCAACGTTCAACATGGTCCACCAGGATCGGGAGAGCTCACGACGCCGACGGGCGCCGCATTGCTGCGCGTCTTGTCGAAGGGCGCGCCACCGGATGAATACAGTCCGCTGCGCAGCGGTTATGGCGCGGGCACTCGCGACACTCACGGCCAGCTCAACGCACTGCGCATTATCCTCGGCGAGGCTGCGGTCGATGCAAATGATCCCGAGCATCACTACCGCCGTGAGCACGTGCACACCGAGCACCTGCACGTGTTGAGCGCGGACATTGACGACATGTCCCCCGAGGAGCTGGCGGGCGCGGCTGACGTGTTGCGTGCGGAAGGCGCTCTCGATGTCGTGCTGCTCCACACGACGATGAAGAAGGGACGGCCCGGTACGCGCGTCGAAGCCCTGGTCCAGACCTCAGATCTGGCCAGACTCGAGGAGAAGATTTTCGAGCAGTTCACCACGCTCGGAGTAAAGACCTTCGACGTAGTGCGCAACGCGCTCGAGCGTGAGTCACGCCTAGTTCGATTCGATGGCCGCGACATCCGCGTCAAGGTCGCCACGCTTCCGGACGGCTCTCGTAGAGCGAAGCCGGAGTTTGACGATCTGCGTCGAGTGGCGGAAGAAACCGCGCGTCCGATCGCCGAGATTCGTTCGCACGTGATGAACGCGGTCAACGACGCAGATCTCGTTGCATCCGTGGCGCGGGAAAAATAGGTGGATCTGGAAACTAGACTCGTTGAGACTATTCGCGCCACCGCTCGCGGGCGTGTCGCTTACGTTTGCTACTCGGGAGGAATCGACTCCAGCGTCGTTCTCGCGGCGTCTGTCAGATCGGGGATAGAAACCGTCGCATTGCTCGGAGTCAGTCCTTCGCTCGCCGCCGCAGAGCGTGCCGATGCGCATCGCATCGCGGCTGAAATCGGGGCGCGCGTCGAAGAAGTTCAGACCAACGAGATGGAGCTGGCCGGCTATCGAGCGAATGCAGGCGATCGTTGTTACTACTGCAAGAGCGCGTTGTACGATACGGTCCAGGCGCTCGCCGCGACGAAGAGCGCGGAGGAAGTCATCTTCATCGGAACGCAGGTCGACGATCTGGGTGAGCACCGTCCCGGTCTTCAGGCGGCGATGGAGCACGGAGTGATCGCGCCACTCGTCGACGCGGGCTTCAACAAATCCGATGTTCGTGAGCTTGCCCGCCGCTGGAATTTGTCGAATGCGGAAAAGGCAGCTGCTCCCTGCCTGGCCAGCAGAGTGCCGGTAGGAGTCGAGGTGACTCCAGAGCGGCTGGCGCAGATCGAAGCGGTGGAGGACTTTCTGCGCTCGCGCGACATCTGGCCGGCGCGGGCACGTTGGCACGAAGCCGTCGTCCGCCTCGAGATCCCACCCGAGATGTTCGAGCGAGTAGTAACCGATCCCCTGCGTGAAGAGCTGCGACGCGCCTGCAGGAAGGCCGGATTCAGGTTCGTCGCGCTCGACCTCGGTGGACTGCAAAGCGGCAGCCTGTCGCTGCCATTGGTCGCATCGTGACGGAGGTTCGTTGGGACCGCGATCGCGAGTCGCGGACGGGAATCCCTGAGGTTGTTTACGGTCCCGGAAAAACGAGTGCGCACCTCCGCCAGATTTTCGATGGGACAAGCGAGCTCCGCATTGCGTCGCGGCTCAGCGACAAGCAGATGGAAGTGCTGCGCGATCTCGCAACCATCCATGCTGACGCATGCATGGCGGTTCGGAACCCGCGGCCGAAGAGAAACATTCCGCTAGTCCCGGTCATAACTGCTGGCACCGCCGAC
>DASWCI010000091.1:0-9350 GCA_036390195.1 Gemmatimonadaceae bacterium | reverse complement strand
CGGGACGTTGTTGTCGAGCGCCGCGTTCTGCGCGATGTTGAGAACGAAAGCGGTTTTTCCCATCGATGGGCGGGCGGCGATGATGACAAGGTCCGACCCCTGGAAACCTGCCGTCAACTCGTCCAGATCCTTGAAGCCGCTGGCGACACCTGTAATCGATCCGCCGCCGCGCTGGATCTCCTCGATGCGTTCCATCGTCGGCCACAGCAGCTCTTTGATGCGCGTGAATCCTTCGGCGCCGCGGCTCTGGTTGACCTCGAAAATCTTGTGCTCTGCTTCATCGAGCAGCTCGGTGGCGGGCGAGCCCGACTCAAAAGCCTCTGCCACGATCGCGGTCGAGACTTCGATCAACCGTCGTCTGAGCGCTTTCTCGCGAACGATCTTGGCGTGATACTCGACGTTGGCGGCAGTTGGAACGGCGTCGACGAGGAATCCGATGTAATCCTTGCCGCCGCTGGATTCGAGCGACCCTGACCTGGCCAGCTCCTCGGACAGAGTGAGCGGATCTACTACATCGCCGCGCTCCGAGAGGGCGAGCATCGCGCGATAAATCCGCCGATGCCCCTCTCGATAAAACATCGTGTCATCGAGGAATTCGGTGGCACGTAGAATGGCGTCCGGATCCATGAGCATCGCCGACAACACCGCCTGCTCTGCGTCTTCAGAGTATGGCGGCCGGCGATCCTTGTAAGGATCACGAACGGGGGCTGCTATCGAGAACTCTACGGGCGAGCTTGACATCTTCCCAGGTGGGCCGTTTCCAGGCCGGATTGCGCAGCAGTGCCGCTGGGTGATAGGTGACGACGAGCGGTATCCCGTGGTACTTGTGGACGAGCCCACGGAGCTGACCGATCGGAGTTTTTGTGTTTAGGAGAGTTTGGGCAGCAAAGGTTCCAAAAGCAACAATGACTTTCGGCTTGATCAGCTCGAGTTGCCTGATCAGGTATGGACTGCAGGCTTCAACTTCTTCGGGCCGCGGATTTCGGTTTCCCGGCGGTCGGTGCTTGAGCACGTTGCAGATGAAAACTTGCTCCCTCGTCAGTTTGACAGCGGCAAGAATTTTCGTGAGTAGCTGACCCGCTTGACCCACGAAGGGCCGACCTGTCTCGTCTTCCTTGGCACCGGGCGCTTCGCCGACACAAACAAGTTCTGCTTTTGTATTGCCCTCTCCCGGAACCGGATTGGTTGCAGTCTCATAGAGAGAGCAGCGAGTGCACCTTTTGACTTTCCGGGCGAGCTCCTCGAGGGAGTCGAGCTTCTCGATCGCGTTGGGAATTAGCTCCGCTTCTTCTGAAGCAACGACGATTCCTTTCTTGAACGGCATCTCGTTCGTGGTCTCTGCGGAAGTTTCGGGAATGGGCGCGACGGATTTCGCGCGGGAGACTGGGGCGTCAACATTCACGCCAGCACCACGGAGCGACGCGCGCCAGTCTTGGACTTCCTCGCTCGAGACAGCGTTGGCGAGCTCGCGCAGACTTGGTCGCGCTTTCATCGCCGGTGCAGGATGACTCGCCGCTCCCAACAGCCGCATCACGTCGTCGACAGTCAAGCTATCGAGCACCAGCTCGCTCTCTCCAAGCTCTCGACGCTGCTCGAGATAACGCCGCAGCATTGTTCTAGCGTCCACGCAGCTCCTCTTCGACGCGATCGAGGAGTAGCTCAGCGAGATCAGTTTTCGACATCAGCTCCAGCTCCTCGCGCTTGCCATTGCGGCCGATGACGGTGACGCGATTCGTATCGACGCCGAAACCGGCCCCTGACTCCTTTGCATCGTTCAGAACGACGAGATCCAGATCCTTGGATTTGAGTTTTTCCTTCGCGTTCTTGATCCCGTCGGTGGTTTCGAGCGCGAATCCGACAATCACACTCTTTTTCTTACGTTTGGATATCGTGGACTTGAGGATGTCTTCCGTCGGCACCAGTTCGAGCTTTGGTGCTGAGCGCAGCTTTTTGATCTTCTCACTTGCCTGAGCTGCCGGCCGGAAGTCGGATGGTGCGGCCGCCATGATCAGAACGTCCGCGGTCGGAAGTTTTTCGGCGACCGCACGCGACATTTCCTCAACGGTGCTTGTCGTCAGCGTAGGAATCTCGATCGGAATCGGGATATCGACGTGACCGGTAATCAGTGTGACATCACCACCTCGCCTCCACGCTGCACGCGCAAGCGCCACACCCATCTTACCGCTGCTGTGATTCGAGATGAATCGCACAGGATCTATCGGCTCGCGCGTGGCTCCCGCCGTCACGATTATTCTCTTCCCTTTGAGGGACGTCCCGCTTTCGAGCAAACGCCCGATGTGACTCATGATTTCCTCGGGCTCCGGCATCCGTCCTGGGCCGCTGCCCTCGCCGACGGCGAGAGGACCTTCAGCGGGCTCGAGAATCTGGTAGCCGAGGGATCGCGCCTGCGCGACGTTGCGCCTGGTCTGCGCATGCGACCACATCCTGTCGTTCATCGCGGGAACAAGCAGGACCTTGGACTGTGCGGCAAGGAGAATGGCAGTGAGCAGGTCATCTGCAAGCCCGTGCGCTGCCCGCCCCACGAAGTCCGCCGTCGCAGGCGCGACGACGATCACGTTTGCTTCACGCGCAAGGCGGATATGATCGAGCGCGTGCCCGGGGCCGAAGATATCTGTGTGGACCGGGCGACCGGTGACGGCTTCGAAGGTGATGGGCCCGACGAACTCGCGCGCGCCGCGCGTCATCACGACGTCGACTTCAGCCCCTGCCTGTGTAAGCAAACGCGCCAGCCACACTGACTTGTAGCTGGCGATTCCCCCGGTGATGCCGAGGAGGATGCGACTGCCCGCGAAAGGACGCGCGGTAACTACTCCGTGCGGCGCCGCGGAACCACGCGGTACTCGACCTCGCCGTCAGTAAGCTCCTCGAGTGCCCGCGTCGTAAGCTTCTTCTCGCCGGGTGCAGAGCGGTCGCGCGGGAATTCATTGAGGACGCGCGCGTACTTCGCGGCGACGAGAACTCCCAGATACTTGTTCGTCGCGTGGTTCGCGACTTCGTTCGGAATGAATACCTGCATTACTTCCTCTTTGAATATTGATCGATCGCGCGCTGAATCCCGGTCAACAGACTTTCAACGCGTTCTTCGAGTGCCCCGTTGCGGGACCGCCTCAGGCCTTCTGCTTCGATGATGCTCGACACCGCTTCCACGGCGGACTCGATGTCGTCATTGACGATCACGTACTGATACAAATCTATCGCCTTCAGCTCGTCTTTGGCACTCTTGAACCGGCGAATCAGCGATTTGGGGTCCTCGGTGCCGCGAGACTTCAGTCGGTTCACCAACACGTCGGCCGATGGCGGAAGGATGAAGATGAGGACCGATTCGGGGAATGCGCGGGCGAACTGCCTGGTGCCCTGGACATCGATGTCCATGATGACGTGTCGTCCAGACGATAGGACACGATCGACCTCTTTCCTCAGCGTCCCGTACAGGTGACCGTGCACCTCCGCCGATTCGGCGAAGTCTCTCGCTTTCTGACCACGCTTGAACTCCTCTGTCGAGAGAAAATGATAATCCTTGCCCTCGACTTCCCCTTCTCGCGGGGGGCGGGTCGTACAGGAGACCGAGTATCCGACATCCGCTCTCATCGCCAGCAACTTGTGCGCGATCGTCGTCTTTCCGCCCCCGGACGGCGAGGACAGTATGATCGGAAAAGGCATTACTCGAGATTCTCTACCTGCTCGCGAATCCGCTCGAGCTCTTCCTTGATTGCGATCACATCTTCCTGGATTTGAGCGTCGCTCGCCTTGCTGCCGACAGTGTTTGCTTCCCGCACCATCTCCTGAAGGATGAATCCGAGTCGTTTGCCAACCGGATCCGCGGTCTGCGAGCGCGCAGTCTCTCGAAACGCGGCGAGGTGCGAACGGAACCGATCCAATTCCTCGGCGACATCGAGCTTGTCGGCGAGAATGGCGATTTCCTGTGCGATCCGTTGCGGGTCGGCACCAGCGCCACCAATCAATTCTGAGACCGTCCGCTTGACCCGTTCATGATGCTCCTTCAGCCGGATCGGCGCGCGAGTCTCGATTCGGGCAAGCCGAGTTTCCACTGCGGCAACTCGGTCGAGAAGGAACGCAGCGAGCTGGGCACCTTCCGCGCGGCGCATAATGATGAGGTTCTCGACTGCCTTGGCGACGATTCCGGCCAGCGCCTCTCCGGCGCCCGAATCCATCTCCTCGCTGGGCGGCGCGACGACATCCGGCAGCCGAAGGACCGTCGCGAGATCCACTTCCCCGCCCAGCGCGTGCTTCTTTTGCAATTCCTTCAGAGTGTTGGCATACTGAGCTAACCGCGCTTCGTCGATCACCGGACCGGTATTGGCGGCGCGATCGACGCGCGCCGTCAACGCGACATGTCCGCGCGCGATTTTCTGGCGAAGAATCTCGCGGATCTCTCCCTCCCACCGTGCAAAGGCTGGCGGGAGCTTGAGATTCGGGCTGAAGAAGCGGTGATTGACAGTCCTGATCTCGACACTCGCTCGCGCATCGCCAACCGTTCCTTCAGCGGCGCCGAACCCGGTCATGCTTGATATCATGTGAGGTGGGCTATCTTACGGCGGGACAAGGAGTTTGTCAATTCCAGAAATCCCATCTGACGCCGTAGATTGCGAGCACGCGTGGCATCTCGAATCCTGGTATTACCTCGTATATGTAGGCAAGGATGTTCCGCTGCTGGTAGCTCAACACCGCGCGCATGATCCGAATCTCGAGCAGGCCCGACAATGTCTTCGCAACGCCGGTCTCAACATCTCCTGCGGCCAGCGGGAAACGGGTCTGGCCACGGTATTCGAAGACACCGGAAGCGCGGATCTCGAAATCCCCTCTCGGAAACCGCTTCGGAAAGTTATTTGAATAATTGATCTCGGATCGACTCTGGTACTTCGGCCGGTAGGGCCAGCTCTGGTCCCATTGCGTGACCCACGCGTCGATGCCGAAGCCACCGCGAATCGGCCCACGGATCGAAGCTGTCCTCGCCGAGATTCGGCCCGGACTCGTTGTCAAAAAGAGCGTGTCGTAGACTAGCGGCGCCAGGCCGGAGGTGTTGTCGGTCGTTATCAGGCCGCCTGAAATCCACGGGCCGAACACCTTGAGTCCGATTTCTCCCCGCGCCGATGTAGTACTGGGCAGGCCCGACATTCCAACACCGCTCGGGACCGATCTCGCAATCGACCCGGAAACTGCAATGAATGGAAGCGGCTGCGCTCGGATGCCGGCGTCGGCATTGGTCGCTTTGCGAAATCCATCGTGCTCGACGAACCCATTCACTACCCCGATGGGAGTTACAAGATCAATTCGCCCGCCCACACTGTTGTATGTGGAACCAGCCAGAGCGCGAAGCCGATCCTGAAATTCAACACGGGCGGCTCCGAGGGTGTATCCGGCGCTCGCGTTGTACTGAGTCTCGGAGACTCTCCTCTCTAGCGTGTCAGAGATTGCAGTTGCGGACACATTCCGATCCGGCGCGGTTGTTCCCTTGAATCCAAGCGAGGCGATGCTGACCTGAGCCCAACGCCCGGTATTAACCCCCCCAACCGCCGCGCGGACGTACGCATCGGTGTTTGTCGCGTCGAGCGCAAGAATTGGCGGTCGGCCGACCACTGGGCGCTCAATGTCCCGGGTGGCGTGATGACGAATGATAAAACCATCGACGCTCCAGCTTTTCTTGGCGACCCCCACTCGACTCAGGAGCGAGAGTGCGTCCCCGCTTCCGGCGAAGCGAGGACTCGTAACTCCAAATTGCTGACCTGCAAACTGTATCACGGCACCGTTGTCGAGTCGCTTGCCGTAAAACCCGCGATACAGATTCGTGTCCTCATTTCCGGTCGCAATGTCAACGCGAGTGTATGGATCGGTGTTCTCGACGCGCCAACTGCGCATGTAGATCCGCAGTTCGCTGGCGCTGCGTTCGACGCTAAGATGCTCGAGTGACCAAAGTTGCACGGTGGACAAGTCGAGTACGCCGCCAGTTCGATTGTCGAGATTATCGACCTCGATTCCGTCGTAAAAGACTCTCACTCGCCGGAAATCACCACCATAGGTGGCCGTCTGCGGAGTCGACAGCCAGCCTGATCGGAACGTGGTCACCCCCGGAATTCGGTCCAATAGGTCAACGACCGTGAGCGCGCCGGTCGCAAAAAGCTGGGCTCGATTCCATTCGTATTGTGGACCGATCTCATAGAGCGCTGGGTCAGCGAAGCGCCCAATTGGCGGTTTGATCGTGTCGGTCTTCACGCGCGCAGTGTCGGGGCCCGAATCGGTTTTTGGCTTCACCGGAATCGGAACTTCGCTCGCAGGCGGCGGAACTACCTGAGCTTCCGCGGAAAACGCAGCCGTGTACAAAAGCGCCCCGGCGACTACGCCGAGGCGGCCTGAGGTGCGGATCGGCCCGGACTGTCTTTTCAGCGAACTCTCCCGCGAATGAACTCGATGAACGTACCCGTCGGCACTCCGGTCGGTCCTTTGGGAATCGTAACCAAATCAGTTTCGGAGTAAGCCGTGCCCGCAATGTCGAGGTGCGCCCACGCATAACCCTCGGCGAACTCCTTGAGGAACATGGCGGCCGTGACAGCACCGGCGGGCCGACCGCCCGAATTTTTTACATCGGCAACATCGGATTTGATCAGATCCTTGTAGTCATCCCACAGCGGCAGCGGCCACCCTGGCTCGCCCGCGCGCTTACCCGCCGCAAGGATCTCCGCGATCAGCGCGTCGTCAACAGAGAACACGCCAGTAGCGGTGTGTCCCAGCGCGATAACGCAGGCCCCAGTAAGTGTCGCTGCGTCGATAACAACGTCGGGATCGAAGCGTTTCGCGTAGGACAGACAATCGGCGAGAACGAGACGTCCCTCCGCATCGGTATTGATGATCTCGATCGACTTGCCGTTTTGCGCCTTCACCACATCGCCGGGGTTCATCGCCGTGCCCGAGGGCATGTTCGTCGTGGCGCCGATAATTCCGACGACGTTCACGTCCGGCTTCATCTGCCCGAGCGCTTCGAACGCGCCGAGCACGCCCGCGGCGCCGCACATATCGAACTTCATGAACTCCATGCCCTGCGCCGGTTTTATCGAGATGCCACCGCTGTCGAAGCAAAGCCCTTTTCCGACGAGCACCACTGGTTTCGCGTTTGGCTTGCCGCCTTTGTATTCGAGGGCAATGAGCTTGGGATCCTGCGGCGTGCCCTGCGCGACGGCGAGAAACGAGCCCATTTTCTCGACTTCCATTTCTCGGCGCCCCAGCACGGTGATGCCCATGCCGTAGCGCTTTGCAATGTCCGAAGCAGTTTGCGCCAGGTAATCCGGCGTGCAGAGATTGCCGGGCATCATTGCAAGTCGCCGCGCCAGACTCTGACCTTCGCCGATGGCCTGTCCACTCGCTAGTCCACGGCGGGTGTCATCGGTGTTGCTGGCGAGAATGATCGCCTTCTCGAGCGGCTTCTTGCGCTCCGCCTCCGGCGCCGGTGATTTCAGATCCGCGTATTCCCAGGAGCCGGCAATGAGGCCAACTGTGACCGCCTCAATTTCGTCCGGGGTGATCTGCTCGGAGTACCACGCAGCCTCTCCGACGCCAAGTCGATGCGCGTTTCGGCCTGCGAGGGTCGCGGCGCGACGCAGAGCGGCTTTGCGATCCGTCACCGCTCCCATCCCGACCAGCAGCATGCGTCTCGGTCCTTTCGCCACGCCAGTGAGATGAAGAAGCTCATCCCGCGAGCCGCGAAAGTCTTTCATTTCTATCGATCGCGTTAGCGCGCCTTGTGTCGCCGCATCGAGGGCGGCGATCCCAGCGACAGACGGATTTTCTGGCAGCGCAATGATGAGAAGAGCGGTTCCGACTTCCGCCGGATTCGCCGAGTTGATGCTGACGCTCAGCACCAGTTTAGCTCTTCATCCCGGCAATCACCTGATCGCCAAAGGCTGAAGTCGAAATTTCGGTCGCGCCCGGCATTTGGCGCGCGAGATCGTAGGTAACTCGCTTCGACTTGATGGCGTTCTCCATTCCCCTGATGATTAGCGCGGCAGCCTCATTCCAACCCATGTACTCGAGCATCATCACGCCCGAGAGAATCACGCTCCCGGGATTGATCTTGTCGAGGTTCGCGTACTTGGGCGCGGTGCCATGTGTTGCCTCAAATACGGCCACGCCGTCGCCGACGTTGCCGCCTGGCGCGATGCCGAGTCCGCCCACTTGAGCCGCAGCTGCATCAGACAGGTAATCACCGTTGAGATTGGGCGTCGCGATCACCGAATACTCGGAAGGACGGAGCAGCAGCTGCTGAAACATCGAGTCCGCGATTCGGTCGCGCATCACGATTGCGTCGGCGCGCGCAGTGGGCCCTCCCTTCGCCAGCTCCGCCTCCGTGGTCGTATCCTCCGGAAATTTCTCGCGAGCAACTTCATATCCCCAGTCGCGAAACGCTCCCTCGGTGAACTTCATGATGTTGCCCTTATGCACGAGCGTCACGGACTCCTTGCCCTTGACGATGGCGTGACGGATGGCCATCTCGACGAGCCGCTTGGACCCGAACTCGGACATCGGCTTGATGCCGATCGCGGACTTTTCGCGAATGTCGCTCTTGAACTCCTTGCGCAGATAGGTCGCAATCTTTTCCGCTTCTGGAGAGCCCGCCTTCCATTCGATCCCAGCGTATACGTCTTCAGTGTTCTCACGAAAAATCACCACGTCGACCTTTTGGGGTTCCTTGACTGGGGCGCCGACGCCCTCGAAGTAGCGAACGGGACGAATGCAGGCGTAAAGGTCCAGTACCTGCCTAAGGGTTACGTTGAGCGAGCGAATCCCGCCGCCAACGGGAGTCGTGAGCGGACCCTTGATCGAGACGCGAAACTGCTGCATCGCGTCGACCGTTTCCTGCGGCAGCCAATCCTTGAACTGCTTGAAGGATTTTTCCCCGGCGAAGACCTCCATCCAGGCGATCTTGCGCTGGCCCTGATACGCCCGCTCGATCGCGGCGTCGAACACGCGCGCTGACGCTCGCCAGATGTCCGGGCCGGTGCCGTCGCCCTCGACGAACGGGATGATCGGATTGTCCGGAACGGATAGATCACCGTTTTTGTAGGTGATCCCCTCTCCACGCAGTGGAACTTTGGCGAACTTATACTTCGGCATCGGCTCCTGAGCTACGAGTGCGAAACGCCAAATGTAGTGCAAGGACGCGCCGCACAAAACCTTCCTCATTTACCAGCAGAACTGCTGTGAATCGCGTATTGGGAATAATGTCGCACACAAACAGACTTCTCCAAGCCATTTTCGCCGGAGTTGCGCTGACAATGGCCGGCTGTGGAACTCCGCGCGTCAACGGTGTCGCCGGCGCA
>DASWCI010000090.1:0-4559 GCA_036390195.1 Gemmatimonadaceae bacterium | reverse complement strand
CAGCAACGGGAAGCGCTTGCGCCGCGCTCGCCGGTTTTCTCGCGCTACGCTCGGAAACGCGTGACGGCACGCTGCGCTGGGATGTCGATCAAGGTGTCGAGATGGGCAGGCCGAGCAGGCTCGAGCTGGAAGTTGATCTCAGACGTGGACAGCTCGCTGCGATCAGAGTTGGAGGTTCTTCCGTGCTCGTTAGCTCGGGAACGCTACATCTCGAAGGAGAAGTCTAGCTACTCCAAGTAGTGGTAGAGTCCGTAGAGCGCCATTCCAGCGCCGCCGATGAGGATAATCGTCCCCGCAGTGTCTCCCACGAGCGCGCCGACGATCATCGCGCCAACGCCAACCACCATGAGGGCGACATCTTGTCCCTCGTGTCGCCGCAGCGGAGCAGCCGTAATCTTTGTCGAAGCGTCGACCTTAGCCACGTTCGACCGAAATCCTACGGCCGCGGCCTTCAGCGTTGGCCCCTTCGGCAAATCTTGATTCAACTGCTGGGCGCCAGACGTCACCGGAAGTGCGAGCACAGCAAGAGCAAATGAGCTGATTGCCAGAAAGCGCATTTCGATCTCCGTTGAAGACAGGAAGAAACTCGGTGTCGAGGCTCATGCCCGGCACCCATTTCCCGCCTAGTTCGGAGCCACTGTGCGGCAATAAACGTGCACCTACCGGTCGTAATCTCCGCGTCGCCGGTCGCGGTGGCGCTCTGGGATGTCGATGCGTCCGGACACGTCGGCGTAATCGATGCTACCGCTTCCCTTCGATTCGACTCTGAAATCCTTGCCGACTTTGTTTACCTCGATGCTCCCCGAACCATCGTTCTGCACGATCACCGAGCCACGCACGTCCGTAGCGTAAATGCTTCCGGATCCATCACTCTCAACAGTGAATGAGCCACTTACGTTGCGGACACTGATCTCACCGGAGCCGTCGTCGACTGTTACGTCGCCACCGACATTCTCGATCGTGAGCTCACCGGAGCCGTCGGTGATGCGAACCGAACCGGCGGCACCGTTCACGGAAAACGATCCCGATCCATCTGTCGCTTCAAGGGAACCCACATTCATGATCCTGGTGTCCCCGCTGCCATCGGCGACATCGGCGTTGATGCCCTGTGGGACTTCGATGACCAGGTCGAGCGCTGCCGAGTAGTTGTTGCCATCGGACCGCCAATCCTGGTCCGGCATATCCGCCTTGATGAACACGACATCCCCACGCCGCTCGGCGATCAGCTTGATCCTGTTGAGCAGTTGCTGCGAGGATGAGCGAGCCGTCCCAGTGACTTGTACTTGTCGGAGCCCGGGCTTGCCTTCCACGCGAAGACTGCCGGCAGCCGCCTCGACCTCGAGCTTGTTGGCGCCGGTGGCATCCACAACCGCGTTCCTAGGCGCCGAATATGGAGTCGACCACTGTGCGTGCGCGGCCGAACCGATTAGAAAAGGCGCCGCCGCGAAGGCTGCACCACGAAACTGCCGCTTCATCTCTGACTCCATTGGGGTGTGACCGGGTTAGACAACCACTCTTCCCCTACGGTTTGAACGAAAGGCGGTTTCTGTCCGGCGGGAATGACGCTGGCGCCAGTTTCCAGATACCGTTGAGCATGTCCGATGCGTAGAGACTCGATCCGACCAGCTGAACGCCCCACACATACACAGGGCCGACATCGCCGAGCCCATGGGCAAGCTCTCGACCCATCTTTGCGAGGTCACAGCGTCCGTCCGAGCTCTTGTTCGCAGCATCGCAGCTGGACATATCGCCGGTGATGTCGATCGCCCTCACGCCGCCGTTGTAGTACGCGGCGTAAAGAATTCCGCGATTCTCGTCGACTGAGAAGTTGTGCGTCCCAGCGCCGTCAAGATGGAAGAATGCAACCTCGCGCGGAGCAGTGAAGTTGCTGACGTCGACCACGTGAATGTCCCCACTCGAAGACGCGCCTATGCTGCCTGGTCCTTCCTCACCGACGAAGACGTATCGCTTTTCGCCGGTAACGCCGTTATGAAACCACCAGACGTTGTGGGCCTTCCCGCCGACGGTGACGACGCTCCCAAGGGGCATTGGATTCGCGACGCTGCCGGCACCAGCTCCGCCGATATCCCAGACAGTCATCCCCTGGTTCCAAAGCGCGGTAATGAGAATTCCATCGCGCACGAACACGTCGTGGACGAACGGACTTCCCATCTGCGCGGTGAACGCCTGTGTGGGCGATGCAGGATCGGTGATGTCGACGATCACGAGCCGGGCCGGATTTCCATTCGCCGGGTCGACGCAGAGAAAAGCGTAGAGTCTGCCGTCTACGCGTTGAACTTCCGCCGTGTGTACTCCGGGATCAGTCAGCGCAGTTGTGTAGCGCGAGATCAGCTGCGGCTTCAGTGGATCTGTCAGACTGTAGATCATGATCGAGCCCGGCGAGAACTCTGTAGCGACTACCAGCAATTTTCCATCGTCGCTTGCCTGGATGTCGCCGAGGGTGCTGGCGTTGGGCACGATCACCGAGTCGACCAGCGTCGGCACATTGCCAGCGACATCCCAGATCTTGATCGCGTCACCGGGTGCACTGCGATTCCCCCAGGTGGTAGTGTACGCAACGTTTCCGAGTACCCAGATCTCGGCGGTGTAGCGCTCGACGACCGCGCCCGCGCCGATCACCGTGAGAGCGCGAGATGTCGTCGGCGGAGTAACCGGATTGTCGGATCGGCACGCAAACGTGAAGAGCGCGCAAGCGAGAATCGCTAGATCGGCGGTAATTCCTCGGCGATCCGAGTCAATCTGCATTCGACGTGGATTGATGTGTGATGCCCGCGCGTGGTTGACCACCTACATGTGGTCCATCTGCATACCATCCATTTTGGTGCGCGGTTCCTGCGCGATCGCAACACCATAGCGCCCCATTCGCATGTGAGGCATTCCAAACGCCAGCTTGGCACCGAGTGAAACGCTCCAGATGCGACTGGATCCATAGAACTGGCGCGGATCGAATCCCGAGGGCCGCAACGTTGGACTGACACGAGCGCGCGCTATTTCAGCGAAGGGCTCGATCGTCAGGGCTCTCGCTTTCAGCAGAGAAGCACCCAGCCGCGCAGTGATGATCGTCCAGCGCGAGCGCCCGGCAATGCTCAGATCGCTCGCGGGAACGGGCGCTCGGAACTCGTCGACGAGACGCTGCTCGTCAGGGCGTTCACTGCGTTCGATTCTCAGCGCCGCGTTCAACCGGTCGTACCTGGCCCACGTCTCAGCCAATAGCGACGTGAATGTGAAGGTACGCGCGGATCCCACATACTCTCCTGTGCGCGCCCACTCTAACAAAGCGTAGCCGGAATGCTGAGCATCCTCGAGGCGGATCGATCCGCTTTGTTTGCGTTGATCGGCACCGCCGCCAGTAGGGTTCTCGGGTGATTTCACTCGCGCGTAACTAGCCTGGAATTCGCCTTGCGGCCATGGGACGAAAGTGATCCTACCTGACCAGGAGTCCCGATACCTGTTTCGATTTGGATTGTCGCCCGGACTCGTTGGCTCGTCGCCGTTGAACGTCGCCGCTTCGAAGATCAGGCGGCCCGTCCGCAATGCACCGATCGCGACGGCTCGCTCGAGGATCTGCGCGAGATGATGGTTGGTCGGATATTTCTCGAACGGGCGGGCCATCGGATCGTCACTACCGAACGGCGCAAACCCCTTTCCCAGCGTAACGGAGACGCCGCTCGGCCCCTCGACGTGAAATCTTCGGGCCGACGTAATCACGAGCTCGTGTAGGTAAGTGTGGGGATGGCGTCGATCGATGTAACCCTCGCCGTAGATGCCGGCGTTGAGCTCGCCTCGTTTGATCGTCGCGCCCTCGAAATTGAGTGTTGCCTTGAGCGAGAGAGCTTCGCCCAGTGGTAGGAGCTGGGCCATAATTGTTGGCTGTGTCAGGTAACCTTCGCTGAGCGCTCTACCGTGAAGCGCCGGCGACTCACGCGTCGCGACACCGATTGCCTGCGCACCTAGATCGATCACACTGGAAAGACGCCGTTGCTGCGCGTCAGCTCGCACCTGAAATAGCGACCAGAGCGTCAGTGCCAGGATCAAACTGAATTTCAAATTGCGGTAGCTAGCCGTGGACTGGTTCGTGATGTAAACTTTTCTCAATATCGCACTGGGGACTGAAGCATGCCGATTCGACCAAGAATTGCGATACTCACGATTGCCGCCTTATTGGTCACCCCGAGTCGAGGTGCCAGCGGCCAGCAGAGCGCGGCTCCAGCCGCAGCAGTGGCCGGGGGTCCTGCGATCAATGATGTCGCGCCTGACTTTAGCCTCGCAGGCGCCGACAGATACGGGCTATTGAAGACGCCCGTCCGGCTCTCTGACTACCGCGGACGCACCGTCGTCCTGGCCTTCTTTTACCAGGCGCGAACGAAAGGCTGAACCATCCAAATGGAGGCGTACCGTGATCAGTACGCCACGCTCTTCAATAACGGCCGCAACGTCGTCGTCATCGGCATCAGCGTCGACCCCGACACCACGCTCGCGTCGTGGGCGCGCGACGAGGATTTCCCTGTCCTCTTCGCCAGCGACTTGGGCGGGAAAGT
>DASWCI010000089.1:0-1999 GCA_036390195.1 Gemmatimonadaceae bacterium | reverse complement strand
AGCCGGAGCCTCTGGCGAACGTAGTCGGCTCGTTTCTTAAGCAATCGAAGCTCGAGGCGCGAGTCGAGCAGGCATCGGTGATTCCGGAATGGGAATTACTTGTCGGCAAGGAGATCTCCCGCGTGACGAAGCCGATTTCGGTGACGGCTGACGGGACGCTGTTCATCGCCGTGAAAACGAATGCATGGATGACGGAGCTGTCGCTGATGGAGCCACAAATATTGCGGGCTTTGAACGCAAAGGTGGGGCGGCAGCGGGTGCGCAAAATCCGACTGCAACTGATGAGATAACCCATTGTCAGCCAATGGGTTAGGATATGCTGTTGAGCTTGCTTCGGGACTCTTGCGGGGTTAGATTGAGGGGTCCAAGTCAGCCGTAGTTTCTAACTGCGTCCAGGGTCGTCGAACGCTCAGAATGTCCTGCGCAGATTTACCCGCGAGTAATGGCTAAAACAGCAGCAGAAATCAGTACGTCGAAGTACGACGCTGGTCAGATACAGGTTTTAAAAGGTCTCGAGGCAGTACGGAAACGTCCCGGCATGTATGTCGGTTCGACGTCGTCGAGAGGTCTGCATCACCTGGTCTACGAAGTAGTCGACAACTCGATCGACGAAGCCATGGCGGGCCACGCCACCAAAATCGACGTCACCATTCATCCCGACAATTCCATCACAGTAGTAGATGATGGTCGCGGAATTCCTGTCGACATTCATCCCACGGAAAAAATTCCCGGCGTCGAGCTGGCGATGACGGTGCTGCACGCCGGCGGCAAGTTCGACAAGAATTCGTACAAGGTGTCGGGCGGATTGCACGGCGTTGGCGTCTCCGTCGTGAACGCGCTCTCTGAGCAGCTCAAGGTGTGGGTGCGTCGCGGTGGCAAGGAGTACTACATGGACTTCGAGCGCGGCCACACCGTGACGAAGCTCAAGGCCATGCCCAAGGCCGACGCCAAAGCGCGCGGTACGACGGTGTGGTTCAAGCCCGATCACACGATTTTCACCGAGCTCAAGTTCGATTACGACACGGTCGCGAACAGGCTGCGCGAGCTGTCGTATCTGAACAAGGGCGTGACGATCACGATCAAGGACGAGCGCGAGGGTCAGGAGAAGACGGAAGTCTTCCACGCCAAGGGCGGCCTGCGCGAAATGGTGGCGTTCCTCAATGAGAAGAGGAAGGTGCTCCACCAGGAGATCGTGTACATCGATACGGAGCGCGAGGGCATCGACATCGAGCTGGCATTCCAGTACAACGATGGCTACAACGAGAACGTCTTCTCGTTCGTGAACAACATCAACACGCACGAGGGCGGGACGCACCTAACTGGTTTGAAGGCGGCGCTGACGCGTACGATCAACAACTACGCGGCGAAGAACGGCGCGTTGAAGAAAGCCGATTTCACTTTGTCTGGTGACGATGTGCGTGAGGGACTGACGGCGGTGTTGAGCGTGAAAGTGCGCGAGCCGCAGTTCGAGGGTCAGACCAAGACGAAGCTCGGAAACTCCGAAGTCGAGGGCGCGGTCAAGGGCGTCGTCAACGAGCAGCTCGCCGCGTACCTCGAGGAACATCCGCGCGTCGCGAACATCGTGATCGAGAAAGCCGTTTCTGCAGCGCGTGCACGTGAAGCGGCTCGTAAAGCTCGAGACCTCACTCGTAAGAAATCGGCTTTAGATGTTGGCAATCTTCCAGGGAAACTCGCCGACTGCTCTTTGAGCGATCCGTCGCTGTGTGAGATTTATCTGGTGGAAGGAGATTCCGCCGGTGGTTCTGCTAAACAAGGACGTAATCGCGCATTCCAGGCGATTCTGCCTTTGCGCGGAAAGATTTTGAATGTCGAGCGCGCCCGTATAGACAAGATCCTTGGGAACGAGGAGATCCGGACGATCATCACTGCGATCGGTGCTGGCATCAAGGACGACTTCAACATCGAGAACGCGCGTTATCACAAGCTGATTCTGATGACGGACGCCGACGTCGATGGCGCGCACATCCGAACTCTGTTG
>DASWCI010000088.1:0-4074 GCA_036390195.1 Gemmatimonadaceae bacterium | reverse complement strand
AAGACGAGGTCGAACTTTCCCTTGCGGACGCGCTCGACCCAGCGGCCGTCGTTGCTGACGGGAACGCGAACGACCTCGGTCGCGAATTCGAGAAGCGCGCCCTCCACCGCTTCGATGGAGTCGAGCAGCTGAACCTCGGGTGCTTTTCCGAGGGCCGAGAGACCGTCGAACAACAAGGCAATTTTCATCGCGTGCTCCCCCTCCTTTGTTCTGTGTGGGTCACGCCAATCCGCCGGCGAAGAGCGCGCGCTCGCCGGATGCCGCCTTGGTCGCCGAGTCGATATCGACTCCTTGCCGTGCCGCTGCGTATTTCAAACAACTCTGAATGAGCTCGTCATAGCTGATTCCTGCCGCTCGCGCCGCCTTCGGCAGACACGAGTTATCCGCTGGATCGGGAAGAATTCCCGGCAGCGGATTCACTTCCAGCACGTTTGGATTTCCGGCAGCATCGAGACGAACGTCGATTCTCGCCCAGTCTCGGCAGCCGAGCACGCGAAACGCATCGAGCGTAACGCGCTCAATAGACGCCCGAAGGTCCTTCGTGATACGCGCCGGGCACTGGAAGATGTCGAGCGGACTCTCGGGGCGATCCCACACGAACTTCGCATCGAAGCTGTAGATCGGCAGCGCGCCCTTGGGCAGCGACTCGAAATTCATCCCGACGATCGGGAGCACCGTCGCTTCGTCTCCATTGCCGAGAACCGAGCAGGTAAATTCCTCGCCGGGCAGGTACTCTTCGACCAGGACCGGCTGCTTGTAATTCTCGAGCAGGAACTCGGTGTGGCTGACGAGATGAATCCGATCCCAGCAAAGGTTTCTGTCGGTGATTCCTTTTGAGGAACCCTCGTGCAGGGGCTTGACGAAAAGCGGAAGCTTCAGTTGCGCGGTCCGCGCGTGTAAGTCCCTGAGATTCTCGATGACGGCGAATCGCGGTGTCGGGATCCCGTGGAAGGCAAGCGTCTCCTTGGTCTTGGCCTTGTCGAGGCAGAGCGTGAGAGTGAAAGGATCGCTGCCCGAGTAGGGAACGCCGAAAAATTCGCAAATCGCCGGGACGTGGGCCTCGCGGCTCACGCCGCGGAATCCTTCGGCGATGTTGAAGACGATATCGGGCCTGATCTGGCGAAGCCGCTCCGGAAAATCTTCCGTGGCTTCGAGGCGGACGACTTTTCCGAGGGGAGTCAGCGCTGCTTCAACGGCGGCGATCGTAGCCGGAGCGTCCCACTCGGCGAATTCGTCGCGAGCGATTAGCTGCGTGATCGAGAGGCCAAGGATTCTACTGGGAGGTTCTTCATCGGGACGCGCAAGCTCCCCGTCTTCCTGACGGTCGCCCTCTCCCACTGGGCTGGCGAGCTCTGTTGGCTCGGGCTTCTGGTTGTAGGCGAGACCGATGAGAGTCATCGGCACCCTACAAAAAATTCCGCGCTCGATTCATCGGACCGAGTATATAAACGACGACGATGCTGCGCAATAATTATTCCCCAGTTCCGAGAAATTTTTTCTTAGCGAAAAAAACTATTTGGACGGTTGGGAAAAATTTTTCGGAGAATGAGGCGAGGAACCGCACCGGTTCTGTCGGTTTTCGCCGCTCTGCTCAAACCTTGTGGTAAACGATCCTCGCCGCCTCTCTCCGATCCTCGGCCTGATAGAGCTCGAAGTCCGAAAAAAAAGCCGGCGACTCCTTCTGCAGAAGCTTGAGCATTGCCACGGCGCAGCGACGAATCTCGAGCTCGGCCCCCTCGCTCGATCTCAGCTCCAGCATCGTCCGCCACGCCCTCGCGTTGGCGGTCACCACGATTTTCGTCTCGGTGGAATTCGGAAGAACACCCCGCGCCGCCTCGCGCGCCATTTTCCGGCGGTGGACTTTATCACCGACCCACCCGTATCGCTCCATCAGGTGCTCCACCAGTCGGACGTAGCTTTTCTGGGCTTCCTCGATCTGAGCCCGCCACTCTTTTTCCAGAGACTCGTCACCGACGATCGCCGGGGGCACCACGAAGTTCGCCTGCGACTCGTCGACGTACCGCTGACTCAACTGGCTGTAAGCAAAGCCCGCTCGATGTCTGACCAGCTCGTGAGTCAGCGATCGGCTGACGCCTTCCAGCAAGAGAGAGTAGTTGGCGTGCTCGAGCACGCTGCCGTGCCCCTGCTTCTTGATGTTCTCCAGATACTCGCGCGTCACCCGGTTAGCCGGATTCTTTTGGCTCATATAACAAAGGCGGCCGGCAAACTCAGCGAGCTTCTCGCCGTCGGTGCTCTCTCCCAGCCAACGCACCTGCAGGTGATCCGGTTCGAGAAAAGTCGGGCGGGCGAGGAGAGTGATGACCGGTTCTGTATAGAGCAAGGCAGAATCTAGAAAGGAAAAAGAAGACTACCAGCTGGGGGCTGTGGGCGGAGCGGCTTTGGGCTGCGAGCTTTTTTTTGAAGGCGCCCGTGCGGCGCCGAAAGCTAAGATGATCACCCGATCAGCGACAGCCGGAACCGATCGTACGCGCGGTCTCTGACGACATCGTCCAGCGCCGCTCTCGCTTTTTCGGGGAGAGGAGTGAGCGAAGGGTCGTACTTGATCTCGCCGATCGCTTTCTGACCCTTTAGCGGAATCTTGACGCCTGGATTGAAAATGTTTTTCGGATCAAATGCTTTCTTGATGAGAGCGAAGGCCTTGATCGCATCCCTGTGCCAGACGCGATCGAGCAACGGAGTGCGAATTCTTCCGTCGCCGTGCTCTCCAGTCAGCGTGCCGCCAAGTCGAGCCGTCAGGGCGACAACGTCATCGAGCAGTCCCGAGACTCTATCGCGCCAGTCGGGCTGTCTCACGTCGACGAGGGGATTAACGTGGACATGGGCGTCGCCGGCATGGCCGAAGATCACTCCCGTCACCTCGCGCGCAGCGAGCGCCTTTCTGACGCCCTTCACGTAGTCAGGAAGTTTTGGCAACGGCACCGCGCCGTCTTCGATGAACTGCATCGAGGTCGAATGTTCGAGGCCCGCCAGGATCGGACTCGCCGCATGCCGAAGCTCCCACAGTTCGTTCTCTGCCGCGGGAGTCAATGCGACATCGACCTCCTTCGCCCCAGATTCGCGGAAAGCCTTCGCCAGATCCTGCGCACCCGCGGCCGCCGCGTCAGCACTATCTCCCTCGACCTCCGCCAGTAGAATGGCGGTGGCTCCTTCCATCCGCTCGCTGAAGCTCGTGTCGGCTGGCTGGCTGCTCACAGCGTAAGCCAGAAAAGTCTTATCGAGGAGCTCGCAAGCGCTTGCTCCTGCCTCCACGGCCTTCGTTGCCGCAGCGGTTGCTTCTTCGAGCGATGCAAAGGAGCCGAGCACGCTGCTTGTTGCGGCTGGGACGGCCGCCAGCTTGAGCTGGATTTCCACGATGATCGCCAGAGTTCCCTCGCTTCCCACCAGCAGATCGACGAGATCCGCCTTGGTCGCGTAATCGTGGACCGCGTAGCCCGACGACTCCTTGCGAACCCCCAGATGCATGATCGGTCGGCGCTTGTCGCTGGCGACGATGTCGCCATGCACGTCGCGCATGAACCGATTGATCGCGTCGATTCGTTTTGGCGGCGGCTCTCCACGCGTGATCACCGCTCGATCGCCATCGCTGAAGACGCAGTCAAGCGCGTTCACCCAGGCACGCGTCGATCCATAACGGAGTGAGTGCGCTCCGGATGCGTTGGTCGATACCATGCCGCCGAGGGTGCAAAACTTTCCGCTCGACGGATCTACGGGAAACCGGAGCCCCTTTCTAAGCGCGGCCACGTCGAGCGTCGACCAAAGAACTCCGGGCTCGGCCCAGACTGATCGATCACGCTCGTCGATTCTGCCAAGGTGGTTTATACGCGACAGATCGACGACCACGCCCGAGCCGACTGCTCCGCCGGACATGCTGCTCCCCGAGCCGCGCGGAATGAGCGTCGTTCCGGATTCAGCAGCCCACTTTACGAGAACGACGACGTCTTCAGCGTCGACCGGAACCGCGACAGCGGAAGGAATCGCGCGCGCGATCCCAGCCGCCTCGGAGTAAACCGCCCGGGCCAGCTCGTCCTCGCGAAAATAACCGCGGAATCCCGG
>DASWCI010000087.1:0-13507 GCA_036390195.1 Gemmatimonadaceae bacterium | reverse complement strand
ACTCGATTGTAAAGACGGTCGGCCCGCTCCTGCGGTGACAAACTGGAAATGTCAGGGGCACGTATCCCAGCTGATTGATCGTCTGTTGGCATTCCGCGATCGTCCAAACCCGCCTGGGGTAGCGCGTTCTGCGAGCCATCGACAGTGCTTCCACGAGTGGCGTTGAAGCCGCGACCGGCCGCCATCGCGAACAGGGCGAGGAACGCGAGGGCGGCAACGATCCAGGGGAGGGCGTTGGTTCTCGCTTCACGCGAGATGGGAGTGCTGGCGCCCGCCGCGGCGCCGCACCGGTGGCAGAACTTTGCTCCGGGACTTAACTCAGCTGCGCATGATGCACAGGTCGCTCCCGCCAGTGGGGCGCCACAGTTCGCGCAGTACCGGCCAGTGGCGACTGCGCCGCAGGATGGACAGGCATTGGAAGTCGGGGAATCGGGAGAGGAAGAGACCATTCGGTGAAATTACTCACCGGCTTCCGCTCCTGCACCGACAATAACTGAAACTGAAGACTACCGGCCGGGGGCTTTGGGCGGAGCGGCTGAGGGCTACGGGCTAAACTTCAAATGCGCTGGGATGCAGCCCGAAGCCCCTAGCGGGAAGGCCCACGGCCCCAGGCGGGTAGTCTTCAGTTTCAGTTCAATTCCAGCCGGTAGTCTTCAGTTTCTAGTCAAACAGGGAAGAGCATCTCCCGATATTTGGGGAGCGGCCAGTAACTATCCCCAACGAGCAACTCGAGTGCGTCGCAGGCTTTGCGCACCTCGGCCATCGTGTCCGCTCCTTCGGAAGTCAGCAGATCGGCTTGTTTGGCTAGGTCGTCGTGCATTGCCTCGGCCCGGGCGATCACATCGCTCAGATCCTCACGATGCTCCTGAAGCTCCTGTACGAGCTCGCCGACCTGATTCGCGGTCGTTATCTGTGGAATCACTGCGATCCCTGCCGTCTTTGATTGCGAAGCCCCATCGGAAAGTTCACCGAGGTAGGCATACGCGGCGGGTATGATCATCGTATCCACCATCTCGCGCATGGTGTGGAGCTCGATGAGCATGTCCTTGACGTAGCGCTCAACGCGTACATGGTAGCGTGACTCGAGCTCCTCGGTGGTGAGCACGCCAAGCTTCGTGAGCAGCGTACGGGATTGCTTCGAGATGAGCTCCTTCAGCGCTTCGGGTGTGCTGCGAATGTTCGGCAAGCCACGCTTCTTGGCTTCCTTGATCCATTCCTCAGCGTAGTTGTTGCCCTCGAACCTGACTGGCGCACTCTCCTTGAATGCTTCGCGCACGACCTTCAGGACTGCGTCGTCTACCGATTTTGTTTTCTTGAGAGTTTCGCGCAGCGCGTGCGTGATCTCTCCAATTGCATCTGCCACGGCTGTATTGAGCAGTGTGATCGGGAATGCGATCGATTGCGATGACCCGACCGCCCGATACTCGAACTTTTGTCCGGTAAAGGCGAATGGTGAGGTGCGATTGCGATCGGTGTTGTCGCGCTGGATCTCTGGCAGCTTCGACACGCCGAGCTTGATCATCTGCTGTTCGGCAGTGCCGGATGCCTTTCCGTCAGCAATCTCCTCGATCATGCGTGTTAGCATGTCGCCCATGAAGACAGAGATGATGGCCGGAGGAGCTTCGTTCGCGCCGAGCCGGTGCTCGTTGCCTGTCGTGGCGATTCCCGCGCGGAGTAGACCGGCGTGCTTGTGAACCGCTTTGAGCACTGCCGCGAGGAAGACGAGAAAGCGGACGTTCTGGTGTGGAGTTTTTCCTGGCTTGAGGAGGTTCAAGCCATCGAGATCGGCAGAATCAGCCGTGACGGACATTGACCAGTTGCAGTGCTTTCCCGAGCCGTTGATTCCGGCGAAAGGTTTTTCATGGAGTACCGCCTGGAGCCCGTGTCTCAACGCCACGCGGCGCATTGTCGCCATTACCAGCTGATTGTGGTCTACGGCGAGATCCGTTTCCTCGAAGTAGGGAGCCATCTCGAACTGAGAAGGCGCAACTTCGTTGTGTCGAGTCGTGATTGGTACACCAAGCTTGTAGAGCTCGAACTCGACCTCTGAAATGCAGCCCTGGATGCGCTCGGGAATTCCCCCGAAGTAGTGATCTTCGAGCTGTTGACCGCGTGGAGGAGGGGCCCCAACGAGTGTGCGCCCACCCATTACCAGATCGGGACGTATTCCGAAAAGGCCGCGATCGATGAGAAAGTATTCCTGCTCGGGTCCAAGAGTGGTATGGACTCGCTGCACTCCCCTGTCTCCCAGAAGCTCGAGCAGCTCGATTGACTTGTCGGAGAGAACGTCGGAGCTGCGGAGCAGCGGTGTCATCTCGTCCAGCGCTTCACCGTTGTAGCCGATGAACACTGACGGAATGCAGAGAGTTCGCGCGCCTGTCGACTCGGCGATGAAGACGGGACTTGCCGGATTCCATGCCGTGTAGCCGCGTGCTTCCCAGGTGGCGCGGAGTCCACCAGATGGGAAACTCGACGCATCGGGCTCGCTCTGTATAAGCTGCGACCCGGTAAATGACTCCATCGGCTGCCGGTCATCATCAAACGCAAAAAACGCATCGTGCTTTTCGGCGGTGAGACCAGTTTGTGGCTGGAACCAGTGCGTGAAGTGGGTCACGCCGCGCGAGATCGCCCACTCCTTTATGACCTGCGCGACAACCGGGGCGATCGCGAGATCGAGCTTCTTTCCGTGTCGGATCGAGGCGGCGAGGCTGGCGTAAACGTCCTTGGGCAGTTTGTCGCGGAGTTGTCGGACGCCGAGAGTGTTGATTCCAAAGTATTCCGAGGTCGGACGTGGAATGCCGTCCTCGCTGAATCCAGTCGGTACTCGCACGGACCGGGTTGTGAGCTCGTTGAGAAGGATCCTGCGGGGGCTGGTGGCCGGGGCTGTCATTGATTCTTACGGCTAAGTGTTAGAAAAGTGCGGAACTTGCAAAAGTAATTGATCAAATTTGCGATTTTATGGTGAAGATGCAAGGAATGGTCACACTTCGTTGCAAAAATTGCAAAAATTGGCTGAGTAGGCTACGTTCTCCTCATGCCCCGCCATCGCTCCCAGATACCCGATACCTCGGGCGCAACGGCCCAGGAAATACTCGAGCTCGCCAACAAGAACAACGTCCGATTTCTCAGACTGCAGTTCACTGACATCCTCGGCATCAACAAGAATGTCGAGATCCCAGCATCCCAGTTCGAGAAGGCTTTGGCAGGCGACATCATGTTCGATGGCTCTTCGATCGAAGGTTTCGTCCGCATTGAGGAGTCCGACATGCTGCTGTCACCGGACTTCAGCACGTTTCAGATCTTTCCCTGGAGTGAGGAGAATAGCCGGGTCGCCAGACTCATTTGCGATATCAATACTCCGGATGGCAATCCGTTCGCGGGCGATCCACGAACCGTGCTGAAAAAAATGCTCGGGAGAGCCGCCGCGGCCGGCTATACGATGAACGCGGGGATGGAAGCCGAGTTCTTCATGTTCAAGCCGCGGCCGGATGAAGAGCCATCGACTATCACGCACGACGTCGGGTCGTACTTCGATCTCGCACCCGCAGATCTCGGCGAGGATGCGCGGCGCGCAATCGTCGATGTGCTCGAGCGGATGGGCTTCGAGGTTGAGGCCGCGCACCACGAAGTCGCGCACGGCCAGCACGAGATCGATTTCAGGTACGCCGACGCTCTCAAGACTGCCGACAACATCGCGACTTTCCGATTCGTGGTGAAGTATGTCGCCCGGACCTTCGGGCTCACTGCTTCGTTCATGCCGAAGCCGATCTTCGGGCAGAACGGCAGTGGTATGCACACGCATCAATCCCTGTTCCGCGGCAAGAAAAACGCTTTCTGGGACGAGAGCGCGGAATGGGAGCTATCCAGCACTGCCCTTCATTATATCGGGGGGCTGCTCCGACACGCGCGCGGTTTCACGGCGATAACCAACCCGCTCGTCAACTCCTACAAGCGACTGGTTCCCGGCTTCGAAGCGCCAGTGAACGTCGCATGGTCGATGCGGAATCGTTCGCCGATGATCCGTATTCCTGACCGTCGAGGCTCAGGGACTCGAGTGGAGCTGCGAATTCCAGATCCCTCAGCGAATCCGTATCTCGCGCTGGCGGTGCAACTCGCCGCCGGGTTGGATGGAATTGCAACGAAGGCTGATGCGCGCGAGCCTGTTAACACCAACATCTGGGAGATGTCGCACCGGGAGAAGCGTCGTCTTCGGATCGACGATCTACCGCACAATCTCGAGGAGGCCTGCAACGAGCTGGAGAAGGATGACGTGATCACCGAGGCTCTGGGTGAGCACATCGCGAGTCATTTTCTGGCGGCAAAGCGCCTCGAGTGGCAGGAGTACATCACCCAGGTCTCACCGTGGGAACTCGATAACTATCTAGCCAAGTACTGATCTCTGGTGTGACGCGAAGTGGCGCGCACAGAGTCTAATCCAGTGCCCGGGGGTAATGAGCGCGTGGTGCGTGCCCTCGGCGTTGTCGTCGAGTGCTCGCGCACCACGCGAGAGGCAGCAGTCTAGTTGGTCGAGTGGATGATGGTCGGGCCTTCGAGGCGTCCGACTATCATCTGCTGCTACGCTTACGGGGAACCTTGGCGCCCTTTTTCCGAGCTTCGGACAAACCGATGGCGATTGCCTGTTTCCGGCTCTTGACTCTTCCTCCTTTGCCTCCTCTGCCCGATCTCAGAGTGCCCTTTTTGCGGCGGCGCATCGCGCTCTCTACGCGTTTCTGTGCCGCCTCGCCGTACTTCCGCCTTCCTCGAGATTTGCGTGCAGGCATTCTTTTCCTCCCTCTGGTTCTAGTTGTGACTAATCCGCGTCGGGTTGGCGCATGTTGTGCGAGTGAATCAGAGTGTCGATGCCGCAGTTGTCATCAAACTCAATCTCACTGACATGAGCAGTCGGACCGGTCTGGAAGCCGAAGCCATCACCCGTCTCACAGACGGTGTGCAACCGCCGGGAATCCGGGCAATTCTTGTGCAATGTCTGGCTGGAGAGGTCGCCCCATCGGTCGCGATTTCACGGATGCTCGCGGTGGAAGGAGCGTCCACCGTGCGAGCGGCGATCGATGACGTCACGCATCGTGCTGCTACACTCTCGCGTGCCAGCGACATGCTCGTTCAGGACAGGGTCGACGAGCTGACGCAGGTCTTCGTGGAGAAGGTGGCCGAGCTTGCCGATGTGAGTGAAGCTAAGGCGAGCCGGACGCAACCTGCTTTGGAGCGGGGAGCTCGTGCTGCAGAATCCGGGGATCGCGGCGAATCCCGAACTTCTGAATAGCTTCCAGCGTCGCCATGCAGAAGCCGGCCCATGCGAGGCCGATCGCAACGCCGGCAACTACATCCGAAGGATAGTGCACACCGAGATACAGCCTGCTCATTGAGATGAGTGCGATCACGATCAGTGCCGCTGTCATGACGAGCCATCTTGCCCAGCGCCGTTTGTGCAATCGGGCTGCCAGGTACGCTACCGTACTGTAGACGACCGCCGCACTCATCGCGTGTCCCGAGGGAAATGACGAGCTGACGGTGTGCACGGCCGGAATGAAAATCGCCGGCCTCGGCCGGTTGAATCCAAGCTTTAGGATTCCGTCGAGAACAATTCCTCCAATGGTGGACGCGAGTAAGAGGATCGCTGAGTACTTGTGCTGGGTGAGCACGAGAAAAAGCGCCGCGACCGCGACGATCATTATGACGACGATCCCTGTGCCGAGGGTCGTGACTTCCACCATCACGGCGTCGAGACCCGGTGAACGATGGGCACCTATCCAACGTATTACCGCATCGTCGAAAGCCTGAGTGCCGCCGGAGCGAACGTGGCTCGCCAGTGAGACGAAGATCGCAGTGCCGATAGCGGCGACGATCAATCCGGCGACAAGAAATATTCCGAGTGCGCCGATAAGAGTATCCGCCTTTTCGGCGGACGCTCGGAGTGCCCGGTAGAACGGATTGGCGTAAGCCGATAGCCGCCCACGCGCCTCGGCTCTACGTTCTTCGATCATTGCGATGTCGTGCCGCAGGGAATGGACCGCCAGCGGGGGTGCGTACCCCTAGCTAGCTTATGCGGTGCCGTTGGGACCGAGGCGGTGAAGTTGGACGTACATTTCGCACGGAGCTCCTCGGCAGATATGCGGTCCGCAACCTTATTACTGTCGCTCGTCGATATCGCGGTCGTCGCTCTGGTGATCGCCTGCGGGGATGCATCCGGTCCGAAGACCAATCCTCCAGCCACCGTTGTCATCGTGTCGGGTGACGCGCAGCCAGCCTCGGAAGTCGGGTTAAAGCTCGCGTTGCCGCTCGCGGTGAAAGTCTCCGACGCGCAGGGTCAGAATCTCGCCGGAGTGACCGTTGCCTGGAGCACGTCGTCGGGGACTCTTAGCGCACCGTCATCGGTCACGGATGCAAATGGTGTGGCGACGATGGAATGGACCCTCGGACCGCTCGTTGGAAGTCAGACAGCGACAGCCACAGTAACCGGACTCAAGCCGGTCACCTTCACGGAGATTGCAGTTGTCGGCCCGCTCGCTCAGATAATCCTTACTCGGGATACTGTACGTCTGCTCGGAATCGGTGATGTGTTCCAGCTTCGTGCGCGCGCGGCTGACCGATTTGGCAACAGCGTTCTTGTTGGAACGACGGTAGAGTCGGCGGACCCCTCGATCGTAACGGCCGACAATTTCGGGAATGGAGCCATCCTCACAGCTCGCGCTTCCGACAAGACAACTACGGTTCGGGCAACCGCGGAATCGATCGTGAAAATCGGAACGGTGATCGTACTCCCGCCGCCCTGCCAGCCCGGCACGAACGCATTCAACCTGGCAGTGGGCGAAGCTGCATTGCTCTCTGCGACGGCTGCCTCGGAGTTCTGCGTGCAAGGCACGTCTGCCGGGGCGGAGTTCATTGCGATTCCCTTTTACTCGGATTTCAGTGGATCACTACTGCGACTTTCGATTTCTACCGGGAACACCACTATTGGCGTGTCATCGAATCGGTTTGCGCCGAGCTTCCAGCTGCTGCAGTCCGGTGTCAGCAGACAACTCGCAAGGGACGACGCGTTTGAGACAAGGCTCCGCGAAAGATCGCTGGCCGAGCTGACGCCGCTGATTCCTCCGGCTCGGGCCGCACATCAGGAGAGCACTGGCAGATTTAGCCTTTCCGTCGCCATCCCCCAGATCGGAGATCTGCTCAAGCTCAATACCAACTCTTCTTCTGCCTGCACTAATGCTAACGTGAGGACAGGTCGCGTCGTCGGCATCACCAACCGCGCGATAGTCGTAGCCGACACCGCCAATCCTGCTAACGGTTTCACTACGCAGGACTACCAGAACTTCGGAATTACGTTCGACACTCTGGTGTATCCGGTCGATACCGCGAACTTCGGCGATCCGACGGACATCGACAAAAACCAGAACGTGATCCTGTTCTTTACCCGTGCGGTCAATGAGCTGACCCCCCCGAATCAGAATTTCTACGTAGGCGGATTTTTTTTCAGCAGGGATCTGTTTCCGCTCACCACTTCCGGCGGCATTCAGGGATGTCCGACGAGCAACTTCGCGGAAATGTTCTACTTGCTCGTTCCCGATCCTGACGGTGTGGTGAATCAGAATGTGCGGACCGTGAGTTTCGTGAAGACCGTCACGATCGGTACACTCGCGCACGAATTTCAGCATTTGATAAATGCCTCTCGACACCTGTACGTGAACACCGGGTCGAGCGCATTCGAGGATACGTTTCTCGACGAAGGTCTCGCGCACATGGCGGAAGAGCTGACTTTCTACCGCGCGAGCGGCCTCGCGCCGGGCCAGAATATCAGCTACGAGGTGATTCAGGCGTCGCAAAAAATCAAGGATGCCTTTGACAACTTTGGTGTCGCCAACTTCCGGCGCTTCCGCGAATTCCTGACCAATCCGCTCACCAATTCTCCGTACGTCAACAACGCGAACATCACGACACGGGGCGCGATATGGTCTTTCTTGCGATACGCAGCTGACCGGCGTGGCGTGTCGGAGAATCAGCTCTGGTTCCAGCTCGCTAATCCGCCAGCTGGTATACACGGTGTGTCCAACATCACTCGGGCCGTGACGCCGGATCTCGGATCCTGGGTTCGGGACTGGTCAGTCGCCAACTACGCGGACGATTTCATTCCTGGTCTCCAGCCAATCGACACACATCCGAGCTGGAACATTCGCTCAGTGGTTTCTGTCGTGAACGAAGGAATGTGGGCTCTCACTACGGGGCAGCTCGAGACGACCAACATCACATCGGTCACGATCGGTGATGGCTCGGCTGCTTATCTGCGATTTGGCGTGGTGGCGAATGCGGTTGGAGGAGGCCGCATTACCGCACGCGGAGCACCGGTACCATCGGGGTTTGCCCTGTCAATACTCAGGACAAAGTAGAGCCCTGATTGCGGCGATCAGCGCGCCGTCGATCGTGTCCCCGTCTATCTTTGCGCGACCGTGCGCGAAGCCAACGCCAGGTAAGAAAGAGTGCGACAGCCAGTATGATCCAGTAAAAGGGCATCAGGAGGTCGTGTAACGCCGGGGCGCTGATTTCGAGCCAATAGATCAGCACTACCAACAGGATCGACACGCCCCACACGACGAGCAGCTGTCGAGGTCTACGACCGTAAATCATCGGACCCTTTGTTGTAGCTGGTGATGTCAGGCTCCATGCATTATCTGGACGATTCCTTGCACGGATTGACTGCTAATGGCTGTGAATCTTCGGACGGAAAAGCGTCCCTTCAACATCCATACGGTATTAGGTCGCATTCGGCTGGAAGTTAAGCAGTTTGCCGACGCCGCGATGTTCGATCTCGCCGACCAGGGCTATGCCACGCCATTCCATCAGCTCGCGGCCTGCATCATATCCGTACGTACGCGAGACGAAGTTTCTCTTCCAGCAGCAATTCGACTATTCAAAGTCGCGCCTACTGCGGAAGCAGTAAGCCAGCTGAGCGTCAATAGAATCGCCGAGCTGATTCGACCGTCGAGCTTCTACGAGACCAAGGCGTACAACATCAGAGATCTGGCGGCGCGCGTCGCCGCGGAGTATGGAGGCGAGCTACCGTGCGATTTCGAGGTAATGACGTCCTTTCGAGGCGTCGGACCGAAATGCGCGAACCTCACTCTCGGGATTGCCTGCGGAGCGACAGAGATAAGTGTCGACATCCATGTCCACCGTGTTACCAACAGATGGGGTTTCGTTACCGCACCTTCGCCTGAAGCAACCCGCCGCGTGCTGGAGGAGCGACTTCCGCGCAAATACTGGGTCGAGATCAATCGGCTGCTCGTTCCGTTCGGGAAGCATGTATGTACCGGGAGCTTTCCAAAGTGCTCGGTGTGTCCGGTGCTCGAGTATTGCCGGCAGGTGGGAGTTACAGTGCACCGGTGAAGAAGGGCGCGGGAAGCGGGAAGCGGGAGGAGGGAAGCGGAGCGACGCTTCCCTCCTCCGCTTCGCGTGAGATTCAGTCGCCTATTCGTCCCGAAGCCGCCAATCGCGTGAGTGCGTCGCCAGTGAGCCGGAATGTCGTCCAGTCGTCTTTGGGTTTTGCGCCGATCTGCTTGTAGAATGAGATCGCCAGCTCGTTCCAGTTGAGGACTGCCCAATCCACCCGCCCGCAGGCGCGCTCGAGTGCGATTCGTGCCACCTCTCGAAGTAGCGCATAGCCGACGCCGTGTTTACGCGCCGAGGGTCTGACGAACAGATCTTCCAGATAGATCCCGCGCTTGCCGAGCCAGGTCGAGTAGTTGTGGAAGAAGAGAGCAAAACCGGCTGGCTCCTCACTCAGATATGCAAGCAGGACTTCAGCGGCTGGTCGTTCGCCGAACAACGTCTCAGCGAGATCCTTTTCGGTGACAGGTGCTTCGCCAGGACCGGCGCGCTCGTATTCGGCGAGCTCGAGAATGAGCTCGCGAATGAGTGGGATGTCGTTCTCCGTCGCGGGAACGATTCGAGTTTTGACCAAATTGCTACGCATTGGCGCATTATCGAACTGGCAGAATCAAGTGTCAATGCCATCTTTCTCCGGATGAAACCGACATTAGTGCGTCTAATAGCGCTGACGCTGCTTGCCAACGCGTGCAGCACTCCAGCTCCACAGATTGAAGCCACGGTTGCGGCGCAGAATCCGTCTGGAGAACGGCGTCTTCCGACTGGAGCACGACTCGATCCGGCCGGAGTCTCTCATAATCTCGGCTCGATGCCGCTGGCGATGGCGCTGTCTCCCGAAAAGGATCGGGTAATCGTTTTGCTCAACGGCTGGCGAGAGCAGGGGATACAGGTTGTCGACCGAGCGTCGGGGCGAGTGGTCCAGACGATTCCTCTGCCCGCGGTTTTTCTTGGCGTGACGTTCAGTCCAGATGGAAAATCCCTGTACGTCTCGGGAGGAAACGAGGATCAGATCTACCGCTTCGACTGGAGTGGTGGTCGCGCAAGACTCGCTGATTCGATCGCCCTGGCAGTGAAGCAGCCTCGGATGAGTGGGACGCGGTATCCCGCTGGAATCGCGATATCGCCTGACGGTCGAACGCTTTACGTCGCAGAAAATCTTGGCGATTCGCTGGCCGTGGTCGATCTTGCTGCGCGCCGCGTGGTGCAAAGACTCGCGACCGAGCGATATCCGTACAGCGTCGTCGCCGGTCGCGATGGAACCGTGTACGTGTCCGCGTGGGGCGGGTGGACGGTGTCGGCGTTTCCGCGACTTGCGAACGGTAGTCTCGGAGAGGGAACGCGAATTCGAGTTGCAAGGCATCCATCCGCATTGCTGCTCAGTAACAATGGATCGCGGCTCTTCGCTGCCTCGGGAAGCACGGACAGAGTAAGCGTGGTCGACACCCGCAGCCTGCGTTTGGTGGCCACTCTCAACGACTCTTCGCCAGCAATTGGCGAGGGGAGCACGCCGAACGCACTGGCGCTTTCTCCGGATGGTACCAGGCTGTTCGTCGCCGAAGCAGACAACAATTCTGTTGCCCTGTTCGATCTCGGGGCAGCGACGTCCGGAGTCGCTACAGCTACCGGCAATGACTTGCTTGCGGGAAGAATCCCCGTGGGTTGGTATCCGTCAGCTGTTACGGCAGAGGGCAGCGATCTCCTTGTGATCAATGGCAAGGGCCGCGGAACTGCACCCAATATCGGACACTGGCAACCCGGCCAGCCGATGCCGGCGCACACGTCGGACTACACACTCGGGCAGATCAACGGCACCTTTACTGTCATTCCTGCTGTCAGGACGAGCGGAGGAGAGCTGGACGGATTTTCCAAACGCGTGGCGTCGGCCAACGGATGGAATTCCGCGCAACCCGAAAAGAAGTATCCGCCGTTCGAGCACGTCATCTACATAATCAAGGAAAACCGCACCTACGATCAGGTGTTCGGTGATCTGAGGCAGGCTGACGGTGACACATCTCTGCTCTTTTTCCCGCGCAGCGTGTCGCCGAACCATCACGCGCTCGCTGAGCGCTTCGGAATATTCGACCGCTTCTTCGTGAATGCCGAAGTGAGCCCGGACGGTCACAACTGGTCGACGGCGGCTTACGTCACCGACTATGTGGAAAAGACGGTACCGTCGAACTACTCCGGACGAGGGCGGAGCTACGATTACCAGGGCACCAATCGCGGCGCTGTGCCTGATGACGATGTATCCGAGCCAT
The DNA here is from genome assembly GCA_036390195.1 of Gemmatimonadaceae bacterium. Classification (GTDB taxonomy): domain Bacteria; phylum Gemmatimonadota; class Gemmatimonadetes; order Gemmatimonadales; family Gemmatimonadaceae; genus UBA4720. Next base: position 1,853 of record DASWCI010000087.1, on the reverse strand, counting down.
CGAGCGGGTATCTGTGGAATCTTGCGGAGCGAGCGGGGATCACCTACAGAGACTACGGCGAGTTCGTCAGCGAATCTGACGACCCGCCAGGGTCAGGCTCGCTGGTGTCCACCACACCAACAAAACGCGCCTTGATGGGCCATACCAACACGGCGTATTCGGGTTGGAATCTGGACATCCCCGATCAGGCGCGCGCTGGCGTCTGGCTCAAGGAGTTTCAGGAATTCGTGCGCGGCGGGAATCTACCGGCGCTCGAGATACTCACGCTGCCAAACGATCATACATCAGGCGCGAGCGCCGGCAGGCCAACGCCCAAGGCATACATGGCGGATAATGATCTCGCGCTGGGAAGAATCATCGAGGCGCTGACCAAGAGCCCGTTTTGGAAGAACACAGTGGTGTTCGTGCTCGAGGACGATGCGCAGGATGGGCCGGATCATGTCGACTCGCATCGATCGCCCTTGCTGGTGATCTCGGCTTACAACAGAGGCAGGGTCTTCCATCGGTTCGCAAATACAACGGACGTGGTGGCGACGATCGAGGACATACTTGGGCTGGGCCGGATGTCGCAGTTCGATCATTTCGGTCGGCCACTGCGAGAGATCTGGGAGGCCACACCGGACCTGACACCGTACACTGCTCTACGCTCGAGCGTGCCGTTGGATCAGAAAAACCCGCAGCGTGGCGCGCTGGCGGAGGCGTCCAAGAAGCTCGCGCTGGAGAGAGTAGATCAAGCCGACGAGGACCTTTTCAATCGCATTTTGTGGCGCGCGATCAAGGGTGATAAGCCGTTTCCAGGTCCGACGCGGATGTCGGCGCTGGAGGCAAAGGTATCGCGGTGAGCAGGACGAATCCGCGAGTTGAAACTCGACAAAGCGTACTTGCTGATGATCCCGCGAGCCGAACGAGGCGAGTGCGAGCGCTCGCCAGGCTACTCGACGACTCCATTCCGATTCCGGGCACGCCCTGGAAGATCGGGTTCGATCCGATCGTGGGATTGATTCCGGGAATCGGCGATCTGATTGGCGCGTTGTTGTCTGGCTACATCGTTTTGGAGGCGGCGCGAGCGGAGGTGCCCGCGTTTACCTTGGCGAGAATGCTGATGAACGTCGGTATTGATACGTTGCTGGGCGCGGTTCCAGCATTTGGTGATGTCTTCGATGCAGCGTGGAAGTCGAACACGAAGAATGTGGCGCTGCTCGAGCGACATCTCGGTGTGCGCACTGATGTTGATCGCGAAAAGCGAGGTGCAATCGGCGCGATCGTTCTGGCGGTGATCGTGCTGGTGTTGATACTTGGCGCGGGACTAGCGCTCGGCATCGTCGTGGCCCGATTGCTCTGGGGGCTCGTCACCCGATAACTTTGTTCGCACGGCGCCGTGGCCAAGTGGTAAGGCGGCAGACTGCAAATCTGCTATTCGTCAGTTCGATTCTGACCGGCGCCTCTCTTCTCCAGAATCGAAGCGAACACGCTTGAGTCAACGTTTCCACCCGAAAGAACGACGGCTAGTCTCTGCTGGCGCATCTTTTCTTTTTCCTTGAGCAATGCAGCGAGCGCAGCTGCGCCGCCACCCTCGGCGGTATTGTGGGTGTCGGCAAACAATGCTCGCATCGCCGATTCCACTTCTTCGTCGCTCACCTGAACGACGCGCTCCGCGCCGTGGCGGGCGATTGAAAGCGCCGTTTCGACAGGAGTGCGACACGCCATGCCGTCGGAGACGCGCGTCGTGACCTCGTGCGAAATGACACGACCCTGCTCATATGAGAGTGCGAACGCGGGCGCGCCTTCGGACACGACTGCCACCACCTTCGTACGAAGGCCGAGCGCATCTCGCGCAGCGATGACGCCGCACA
>DASWCI010000086.1:0-3480 GCA_036390195.1 Gemmatimonadaceae bacterium | reverse complement strand
CAGGCACATGAACGCTCGATGTGGGCGAAGTGAATCGCGCGAAAATGTGTGTCATGAGCGGCGGCCCGATGATGGCGCTCAGCGAGAAAAGGCTTGCGACCGCGCCCTGCAGCTCTCCCTGGGCGTTGTGCTCGATCCGGTGTGACATCAGCGCGTTAATCGTGGGCATCACGATCGCGCCGAAGAACCAGCCGGCGAGCGCTGCGAACATCATCCAGCCGGCGGTCGCCAATCCGAAGCCCGCGTAGGCGGCGATGCCACCCAGTATCCCGAGCACCGCCGCTTTGCGTTCGCCGAGGCGTGGAACGATATAGCGCATCATGGTCGCCTGACTCGTGGCGATCACGACTCCCGCGGTAGCGAGCGACGCGCCGATCATCGCCTCCGACCAGCCGAATCTGAACTTGGTATAGAATGCCCATGTGGTTGGCATTACCTGGTTGGCGAGAGCCCATAGGAACAGCGCAGCAAGCAGCCCAAGCACCACTGGATGCTTGCGCATTTGGGCGAGGGTGCCGAGCGGATTCGCTCGTCTCCATTCGAAAGCGCGGCGGCGCTCCGGAGGAAGCGACTCGGGCAATACGAAATACCCATAACAGAAATTGACGAGACTGAATGCGGCAGCCACGAAGAAAGGAGTGCGCGGTCCGAAGCTTCCCAGCAAGCCGCCAATTGCGGGTCCGATTATAAAGCCGATTCCGAACGACGCGCTGATGATGCCGAAGCTCTGAGCGCGTTTTTCGGGGGGAGTGACATCGGCGACGTACGCATAGGCCGGCGTAAACGAAGCTCCGGCGGCGCCGGAAATAGCTCGCCCGACAAAGAGCCAGGCGAGCGTGGGTGCAAGTCCCATGATGATGTAATCGACGCCAAGAGCGCCGATCGCGAACAGAAGAACGCGCCGGCGTCCGTAACGGTCCGAAAGGTTGCCGAGGACCGGAGCCCACACGAATTGCATCGCTGCGTAGAGGAAGCCGAGCCATCCGCCATATACCGCCGCGCGACTGAGACTCTCGCCGGTGAGGTCGACGAGCAGCCTCGGATAGACCGGCATGATGAGACCGAAACCGGTCGTATCCAGCAGTAGCGTTACCGCTATAAAGGCGAGCGCGTGGCTACGAGGTCGAGCGGTGGTTGGTGGACTTTCGGGCTCCCCATGGTGCGGCTCGGTCATTGAGCGGAATCGCAGCGGTTAGCGAGCCACGCGGATATTTACGTTCGGCGTCTGGAGAGTCATGTAGAGCCGCAGCCACAGTGGAAGAATCATCTCCTGGGCGCGCGCGCCGGCGATGTCGCCGAGATCCATTACTTCCTTCCACCCGAAGCCACTCTTCAGGAGATTGATCACTTCCGCCTTCGCCGCTGAATCGTTGCCCGAGACGAACATCGTGTGAACGCCTGGTATGAGCGCAGGGTTCACCATCACCATAGCTGTAACGGTATTGAGTGTCTTTACGACCTTGGCAGCTGGAAATGCGCGCTGTATCTGCTCGCCGACCGAGTCGGTATTGCAGACCGAAAGCGTTGGCGGCGTGCCCTTCGAAAAGTCGAGGGGGTTGGAGACATCGACGAGGATCTTTCCGCTCAGATTCTTCGAGCCGGCAGCGTTCAAGACCTCGAGCGATACCATTCCCGGCGTGCAGTTGAAGACGATTTCGCCGTGAGTTGCGGCGTCGGCAAACGTACCCTCCGACGCCTGGTCTCCGGACTGCTTGACCCATTCACGAGCTTTCTCGTTGCCGGCGGTGCGAGATCCCATGCGCACGTTGTCGCCGAGCGTCGCCAGCCTCGTGCCCAATGTTTTTCCAACCTCACCGGTCCCAAGAATGCCGATTCTCATGAAATCGAAATCAAACGTGATCAGATTCGACGCAAGTTCCTTAGTACTTGAGTCCGCCTGATTCCGCGAACTCCTTCATCATGCGTTCCTGCTCTTCGGAGAGCTTCTCCGGAACCTGGATCGATACCTCCACGATCAGGTCGCCCTTCTTGTCGCCTTTTTGAATTCCCTGCCCGCGAACGCGGAATCGTTTTCCAGACGGAGTGCCCGCCGGAATTCTGATCGCCACTTTTTTTCCGTCGAGCGTGCGGACGCTGATCTTCGTACCGAGCGTCGCCTGCGCGATGTTGAGCGGAACGGTTGCGATCACGTCGAGCCCATCTCGTCGATAGAACTTGTCAGGCTGCACATTGAAAGTGATGATGAGATCGCCCGCGGGTCCGTTCTGAGTTCCCTTTCCGCCCTGGCCCTTCAACCGGATCTTCGAGCCGGTGTCCACACCCGGCGGCACGTTGATGAGTACTCTCCTTTTCGCCCGCACTTCTCCTGATCCGTGACACGTTGGACACGGCTCGGTTGGCACCTGACCGCGACCGAGGCACACCGGGCATGGCCTGTTCACTGCGAATCCACCCTGTCCGAACGAAATCACGCCGCGTCCATTGCACTCGGGGCAGATCCTGAGCGAAGTCCCCGGCGCAGCACCGGTACCGTGACACGTGCCGCACTCTTCGCTTACCTCGAGCTCGATCGGAACCTTCCCCCCTCTTGCGGCGGTGCGGAATGGAATCTCGAGGTTCGCTTCGACAGTCTGTCCCTTCTCGGGTCCGCGTTGGCGCGTCTGACGTGTTTCGCCTCCACCGAACATCGAGCTGAAAAGGTCGCCGAGGCCTCCGAGCCCACCGATATCGAAGTCCTGGAAGTTGATGGTCTGCGCACCACCGGCTCCCCCCCGGGCGCCCGCGCGCGACGATCTGGCACCACCAAAACCTCCGAAGCCTCCTCCATCGAAGGCGCCGAGACGGCGCATCTCGTCGTACTGCTTCCGCTTCCCAGGATCGCCGAGGACGTTGTTCGCCTCGGAGATCTCCTTGAAGCGCTCCCCCGCCTTCGCATCGTTCGCATTTGCATCGGGGTGATACTTCTTGGCGAGCTTGCGATACGCCTTTTTGATCTCGTCCTGTGAAGCGTTGGAGCCTACGCCAAGTACGGAGTAAAAATCCTTCGTCTGTGGCATTTGCGATCAGCGCGCGAACGCGGTCAGCCGTTCCACTGCTTCACGACGACACGCGCGGGGCGAAGCAGCTGCGAATTGAACAGGTAACCAGGCTGATACACTCGTGATACGACGTGATCGTCCTCTTTCGCTGAGGTAGGCTCCGTCGCGACGGCTTCATGGAGCGCGGGATCGAAAGTCTCGCCGACCGGATTGATTACCTCGAGGCCAGCGTTGCCCAGTGCCTTGAGCAGCTTTTTTTCCACCATGTCGACACCCTGGACGAGTGTTCCGGCATCAGTGGCTGCCGGATCGACGTGCGCGAAACGCGCGACATCGTCTAGCGCGTCGATCAGCTGCCGAACCAGGTCGGCTTGCGCGCGAGCGCCGGCGTCCTGCCGCTCCTTCGCCGAACGTTTTCGATAATTGTCGTATTCTGCGGCGAGCCTCAGGTATTTGTCACGCTCACCTGCCGGATCAAATA
>DASWCI010000085.1:0-3174 GCA_036390195.1 Gemmatimonadaceae bacterium | reverse complement strand
GGGCCCGGGGCGCAGGGGATCTTCCTGCGCGATCCCGATCGCAATGTGATCGAGTTGCACCAGCGCGGCTGACTTTAAACGAGACGACCGAAGCACGAGCGTCGTACGGGTCGCTTCTCCGAGGCGGGTCAGAGAGGAATCGTTACCGCATGGCGATTCGGGTGGAGTGCTATGCCGGATATCGCGGCGAACAAGAGCCGCTCGCATTCTGGCTCGGACAACATCAATGTCCGATCATCCCGGACCTTGAATTTGCGGACGACGTAAACCGACCTATTCTGTTGAAAAACTCGAAATCGCACCCGCTGCAATTTCTTGCCAGCGTTGATCGCAATCGTCCATTCCCCGTATGAATCACCGGAGGGCCAGTTAGAACGAATTTGGTAGCGCGCGGTACGAGATTGCGTGTTCCCCCACGTCCGAAAAATAGCGAAGCCGCTGAGGGCCTGCAATTCTTTCAGCGTCTCTGAAAACAGAGTTTTTCAACAGAATAGGTCGCTTTGAGCCGGCCGATCGTGCCTCTCGGTCCGGCCAGAAGCCGACATGCGGAATTCGCCGGGTAGGTCACATTCATTGCGATGCGCATCCGGGGGAGGTAATCCGCTCTCGAAGCGTTGCCCTGAAAAATGCAGCCCGTTGTTCACAAACTGTTCGATCTGCTCACATGCCCGGCTGTCGGCCACGGCAGAGAATCAGCTCCCGTTGTGCAATCCTGATCTCATGGGAAACAACAAGTCCGCTCGCTGGAAAGTCGGTGAGCGTGTGGCGACACCCAGCGGCTTCGTCGCCGAGATCGTAAGTCTCACGGATGACAGAGCGTTGATCCGCTATCTCAGTACGCCGCCCGGTCCAGGGGAGACGGAGCTTCCGCTCGGATTGCTACGGCCCGCGACGGCGCGCGATCTGCTTCTTGCGGGGATTAGAAAGTAGGCAAGACCGCCAAATTAGGCGATGCTTGTTGCTGACGATGCTACGCGCCGTCTGGGTTGTTCCGATGTTACGCTGCTTTACGCGTAAGGAACGACTTCGACCGCGCCAGTATCTCGGTCGAACGCTGCCTTGTCCTGCTCCGGTCCGTCGAGATAGAAGTCGCCGCGCTTCGGCGCACCCTTGTCTTGCTCAGCGAGATATGCTTGGGCTTCGGCGAGCGTCTTGAACGATCGCGGCAAAACTTTGCAATCTTCACGGCCAACCGTGTACGGGTAGATCGTGTGGTCGATTTCGTTGATACCCATTGTGTTCTCCTCCCTTCGGCGATTGCGATCGGCGAACCCCATCATCGTCGTTATATGACGGCCAGCGTCAGCGGGGGTAACTCATGGTAGTAAATCGCCACCTAGGGCAGCTACCAGCAAGGGATGTGCCAAAGTCAAAGCGTCCGAGGCCGAGAGCACGAGTCCGGGCACTCGCACTCTTCAACCTCGCCATCGATGGCAACGCCGATCCAGAGGTGTCGTGCGTGACGCATGGGTCATTCGTCAAGCGTGTGTATTACAAGATGTGGTCGCGGTACCCGATGGCGAGTGTCGGGCGACTTTACGGTTCACGTCTTCAAAAAAAAGGCCACCTGCCCCAAGCCACTGAACCAGCGTGAGTTCGTCGAGCCGGGAACGCATCTTGCTGCTCTCGGAGATAAAAACGCTCGTATGACACAACCACGCCTCAGGACGCCAAATGAAATCGATCTTCGATGATTCTTTTCGTTACACGAGAAGCACTGATACTAACCTTCGGAAAACCTTCGCCAGAATTCGACGCGAGCAGCGCCAACAAGCGCGAGCGCAAGCTCAGGGCGACGATCCGCGGAAGGTGTTCCCGATAAGACAGCGCAAACCCGCTGTCGCATCGTGAAGAGTGAAAGTCAGCTCGCCCGCGGAGCATCAATTCCTGTAGCAAGTGTTCATGATGATGACCCTCAGCCCCCAGCTTTCATGGGGGCTCTTTTTCTCCTTTTACACGAGGCTCGGGCGGTCACGCCGCGCCGATTGGAATACAACAAGGACACTGCACCGTGGGCAACAACGATTCTAAGCCCCTAGCCTTTCGTCAATTTACTGCCGCCGAATTCGCGCGCTTGAGCTCGTCCATGCAGTTGACGATCCTCACGATTCGCCGGGCGCAATTGAGTAGTCGCAAGGCCGTTGCTTCGACTGTTCAGCCGAAGCGCGGCTTCTAGACATCTCCGTTCACCGCTTGGAGCCGCGATACCGACGACACAAAGGTTCTCGCGTAAAGAGCTTAGGAAGTTGTTGCGACCTAAGCGCTACAGAACGCCCTGGAGACGACCCGACGCCATCTGTCCTGCTCAAGCAGGATGCCATGACGAAGTGGCCGTTCGAATGCAAGCCGATGGCAAAGGTCTCTCTTGGGCGACCAGGCAATGCCGTAAGGTCGTTAATCTCGCGCTATCGGGCTTGCGCCTGCGCCGCCATCCGCGCCGGCGCGTTGAGCGCCCCGTAGGCGTCGTAGCCGCCGACGCGCTGCACGATCTCGAAGAAGAAGCGCTCGGCGAAGCTCTCGGTGTAGATATGGAAGTATTCGCCGCCGGCGGAGCGGTCGTACAGGATGCCGAGCTCCTGCAGTCGCGCGACGAGCGAAGGGGGAAGCTCGAAGCGTGTCGGAAGATCGTCGTAATAGTTGGGCGAGATCGGCACGAAGCGCACGCCCTTGGCGCGCAGTTTCGCGACCGCGGCGAAGATGTCGTCGCAGCTGAAAGCAATGTGGTGCACGCTGGCGCCGCGCAACGTCGATATAGTGCGCGCCGTCTGCGTGCTGCGGCTGGGGGACACGTTGAGCACGACTCGGAACCTGCGATTGTCAGTCGCCATGCCGCAGCTCCGGATGAGACCGAAGGGATCGGACAGCTCGAGACTCTCTCCGGGCTGCATGTCGAGCACCGCGCGGTAGAAAAGCACCCAGCTATCGAGCTGATCGATGGGAAGCCCCATGGCGACGTGGTCGATGGTGCACAGTCCTGCAGCCTGCGCCGGTCCTGAGTCTTCCAGCGCGAAATCGATCTCGTACAGACTCTTCTCGCCGGGAGCGCGCGACACGAAATACATCAGGCTGCCGTCGGGGGCGCGGATCGCGGGGATCCGGAGCTCGTGCGGCCCGATCCTGCCGTCGAAGCGGGGACAGAGCAGAGCGGTGGCGCGGTTGAGGGCGCGGACGCCG